>JBLNDI010000017.1:0-6583 GCA_050261495.1 Bacillota bacterium | reverse complement strand
GCGAAATCGGGCATATCAATATTAAAAAATGATACGCTCATAATTTTTGATGAAATACAAGCATGCGAGCGGGCATTGACTTCTCTTAAGTATTTTTGTGAAAATGCGCCCGAATATCACATTATAGCAGCCGGCAGCCTGCTGGGAGTAGCTGTAAACAGGCAGAAGTATTCTTTCCCTGTAGGGAAAGTTAGTATAATAACTCTCTATCCTTTAGATTTTGAAGAATTCCTGTGGGCAAACGGCAAAGAACAGCTGGCGGAACTAATAAGAGATTCCTTTGAAGCAAATGAGCCTTTGTCTATACATGAAACTGCCATGGATTTATATAAAGCATATATATTGACCGGGGGAATGCCGTACGCCGTCCTGGAATACCTGGACAAGAAGGACTTTGATTTTGTGTTGGCGGCCCAGAAGAACATAAATGACGCCTATATCGCGGATATGGCAAAGTATGCCTCCCCAAACGAAACCACAAAAATAATAGCTGTCTTCAACAGCATCCCGGCACAGCTTGCAAAAGAAAATCGTAAATTCCAGTATAAAGTTATTAAAACGGGAGCCAGGGCTTATGAATATGAAACGCCGATTGACTGGCTTAAAGCATCGGGAGTAATAATAAAATGCCACAAGGTAAACGAGGGTAAACTGCCGTTATCCGCATACACGGATAATTCGACATTCAAGGTATATATGATCGACACCGGGCTGCTTTGTTCAAAGTTTGGCATACCTACAAATGCCGTGCTTGTTGACATTCCGGCATTTGAAGGGTTCAAGGGGGCGTTGGCGGAAAACTATGTCGCCGCATCCCTGGTTATGAACGGGTATGTCCCCTACTATTGGGAATCCCAAGGCAAAGCGGAAGTGGATTTTATTATACAGGATAAACAAGGCGATATACTGCCGGTTGAAGTAAAGTCCTGCGATAATGTGCGTTCCAAGAGCTTGAACCAATATGTCGCAAAATACAAACCCAGGTACTCGATAAGGATTTCTTCAAAGAATTTCGGCTTTGAAAACGGAATAAAGTCAGTACCGTTATATTCGGTATTTTGCATATGATCCCGGGATTTTTCACGGAAAGGATTGCGGCTGCGGTAATAAAAGGATAGAATCGGTACAGGGATGCATTTGCAAATGACTTTTGTCGGAGGGAAACAAAAATGGAATATATGCCCGGCAATTTTCTCGAAAACATACATGATGAGGAGTATGAAAGGCGGTTCCATGCCGGACTTGTTTCGGCAGACAGCCTGATATTCGATTCCGGGAGGGAAAAAGAAAACCTGAACGGCTTCTGGAGCTTTCAGATCGACCAGTACGACACATGCCTCCGTTCCGGATGGTACGATGAAAAATACAAAAATGCAGCGGGAAGGCCCCTTCCGGTAGATTTCAACTTTGAAAGCTGGGAAAAAATCAAGGTTCCCTCCTGTTGGAACATGCAGGACGACAAGTACCTGTATTATGAGGGTCCCGCGGTTTACACGCGGAAATTCAGGTATGCAAACAAAGGCGAAAAAAGGGTGTTCATCAGGTTCGGGGCGGTAAACTACGAGGCCAAGGTTTTTCTGAACAAAAAGTTCGCCGGATGCCACAAGGGAGGTTCCACGCCTTTTTGCATCGAGATAAGCGGTCTTCTTGAAGAGGATAACAGGCTCCTGGTTGTGGCCGACAATACGAGGAAGGCCGGCGCTGTTCCTTCGAGGAACACCGACTGGTACAACTACGGAGGAATATACAGGGACGTGGAACTAATCAGATTGCCCGAGACATTCATCAGGGACTTTTTCATAGCGCTGGAGCCGGGAAGCGGTTTTGGGAGGATCAGGGTTGAATTGTCCGTAGACGGGCCCGAAGCAGAAGGTGAAGCATTGCTGAAAATTGAAGAATTGGACCTTAACGTCGCAATACCTGTAAGCGGAGGCAAAGGAACAGCCGTAATTGACGCATCCCCGGAACTGTGGGACCCCGAAAACCCGAAGCTGTACGATGTTACCCTGCGTTACCTTTCCGACAGTGTGGCCGATAAAGTCGGCTTCAGGGAAATATGCGTCCGCGGCGGGGACATATACCTGAACGGGAAAAAAATATACCTGAAGGGAATCTGCATACACGAGGACAGTGTCGTAAACGGGAAAGCCCTGACGGAAGAGGAAATTGTCGAAAACTTTACGATTGCCAAGGAAATGAACTGCAATTACGTCCGGCTCGCGCATTACCCCCACTCCGAAAAGGCATCCAAAATTGCGGACAGCATGGGGTTGATGCTGTGGGAGGAAATCCCGGTATACTGGGCAATCCGGTTCGGCAGCGCAGATACTTACAATGATGCAGAAAACCAACTTAGGGAGATGATATTGAGGGATAGGAACAGGGCAAGCGTGATAATATGGTCGGTCGGCAATGAAAATGCCGATACGGACGAACGCTATGCCTTTATGAGCTCGCTTGCGAAAGAAGCAAAGCGCTTGGATCCGACAAGGCTTGTTTCAGCCGCCTGCCTGGTCGACAACGAGAACCTGGCAATAAAGGACAGGCTGGCCGGATGCTTGGATATTGTCGGCGTCAATGAGTATTACGGCTGGTATGATCCGGATTTTGAAAACCTGGTTAAAGTTTTTGAAAACACCAGGATTGACAAACCGGTGATTATTTCCGAGTTCGGCGCCGACGCGCGCGCCGGCGTGAGAGGCATGGCGGACGACCTTGGAACCGAAGACTGCCAGCTTGAGGTATATAGGAAGCAAACGCGCACCCTGGGCTCGATTTCCTGCGTGAAAGGAATAAGCCCTTGGATATTGTACGATTTCCGCTGCCCGAGAAGGCACAATGAGCTTCAGAAGGGATACAACACAAAAGGGCTGCTGTCGGGCGACAAGAAATACAAAAAACCCGCCTTTTATGTTATGAAGGAATTTTACAGGAATTACGGGGTGTAATAACAAGCCGTTGTGAGGCAGCAGTACGGAGCAGCGGGATAAGCAGCCGGATGAAGAGGATCATCCGGATAAGAGAAATATTTGCCCGGAAAACGGACAGGTGGGAGCATGATTGAGATAAAGGGGAAATACAATACGGCAAAAGTTTTCACCGACAACCTGGAGGGCGAAGCTTATTCACAGATCATGGAACTGTGCGACCAGGAGTTCGCAAAGGACAGCATCATCAGGATAATGCCCGACGCACATGCCGGCGCGGGCTGCACCATCGGCACGACGATGACGGTAACGGACAAAATTGTGCCGAACCTGGTCGGCGTCGATATAGGCTGCGGTATGGAAACGCTGAAACTTAAGCAAAGAGAGATTGATCTTGAAAAGCTGGACAGTATTATATATACCCATATTCCCTCGGGATTTGATATCAGGAAAAAACGGCATAAGTATGCCGATAACATAGACTTGGACAGCCTTGCCTGCAAAAAACACGTCAACCTGGAACGGGCGGTGTTGAGCGTTGGCACGCTGGGAGGCGGCAACCACTTCATTGAAGTCAACAGGGACAAAGCCGGGGTGTTGTACCTGGTAGTCCACTCCGGGAGCAGGCACCTGGGGAAACAGGTCGCGGAATACTACCAGGAGCTTGGGTACAGGGAGCTTTCGGACGCCGGCAGGCTGAAGGATGAAATTGCGAAGAAACTGAAAGCGAAAGGACGCAGCAGGAAAGAAATAGAGGATGAAATCAAGAAAATCGGCCCTCGGAAGATAAGCAGGCAGTTGGCTTACGTGCAGGGAAAAAGCTGCAGAGATTACCTGCACGACATGAAAATAGTCCAGCAGTATGCCGTGTACAACCGCAAAGCCATTGTCGACGAAATCGTAACCAAGATGGGGCTTGACATCGCGGGACAGTTTACCACCATTCACAATTACATTGACCTTGACAGCATGATTCTCAGAAAGGGCGCCATTTCCGCCCGCAAGGGAGAAAGAGTGCTGATACCGATAAATATGCGGGACGGAAGCCTCATTTGCATCGGAAAAGGCAACAGTGACTGGAATTTTTCCGCGCCTCACGGGGCCGGAAGGCTGATGAGCAGGAGAAAGGCCAAGGAGACAATTAGCCTTGAGGAGTTTAAAGAATCTATGAAGGGCATATACACGACCACCGTGAACAGATCAACCCTGGACGAATGCGCCCTGGCCTACAAGCCAATGGATGAAATAATTAATAATATACAAGACACCGTTGAAATAGTTGATATTATAAAGCCCATCTACAATTTCAAAGCCGCCGAGTAACGGCTAACGTCCCACGACGGTGAAACGCCGGGTAGCGCCCTCCGGCGGTGAAAGGTGAACAGCCGGGGAGATTATCCGCCTTTAAAAAACAAAAATTAATTGTAACCTTAAACCATATTATGGTATAATACGCGTTATATTAAAAATTTTTGGAAATTGCGGCGCATTCACAAGCTCGCGGGTGCTAATGTGAGGTAAGGAAAAATGCTAAGGTTTTGTTTCAAAAAGACTATTCCCGTAATGTTCGGTTATTTATTCCTTGGATACGCCTTTGGAATCCTGTTTCAGCAAACCGGCTACAATTGGGTCTGGGCGCCCCTTACGAGCCTGGCTGTTTACGCCGGGTCATTGCAGTTTGCATTAACGGGCCTCCTGGCGTCGGGAGCGTCTGTCGCGACAATTGCGGTTATGACGCTTTTGATAAACAGCAGGCACATATTTTACGGATTGCCTTTCCTCAAAAAATTCCGGGATATGGGCAGGAAATTTCCGTACATGGTCTTTTCGCTTACTGACGAAACATATTCGGTATTGTGTTCTTGTGAATACCCGGAAGGAATAGACGAAAAGAAGGCTTCATTTTGCATTGCTTTACTTAACCATTGTTATTGGATTGCCGGTACGCTTGCGGGCGCATTGACGGGGCGGCTGGCGGCTGTTGACTTTTCGGGGATAGAGTTTTCAATGACGGCGTTGTTTGTTGTAATTTTTATTGAGCAATGGAGAAGTTCCAAGTGCCATATGCCGGCGGTAATAGGGTTGGTATCCGGAGTCCTGTTCCTTTTGCTTCTTGGCAGCAGCAGGTTTATTATGCCTTCATTGATTGCAACGGTAGTGCTTTTGCTTATAAGCAAGCCTATTGTTGAGAAAAAGGCCGGGGAGGAACCAGTGCAATGAATAGTACGGTTTACGTATTGTTAAGTATTGCGGTTGCGTCGATATGCACAATAGCCGTCAGGTTTACGCCGTTCTTGATATTCGGAGGCAAAAAAGAAATCCCCGAAAAGGTCATATACCTGGGGAAGTATCTTCCTCCTGCAATTATTGCCACGCTGGTCTTTTATTGCCTTAAGGACACTGATTTTACCCGCATTACAGGCTGCGTGCCTGCAATAATCTCATTAGCGGTTGTCGCCGCATTACACCTTTGGAAAAAGAATACGCTTCTTAGCATAGGCTGCGGCACCTTGTGCTATATGGCACTTGCGAGGATTATATTCGTATGAAATCGCCTCTGTTTCCAACATCGTAATGCCCGAGCGTTTCCAGGGATTACCTTGATTGCCGTTGATTTATTATTTATTATTAATCCGGGGTAATCATTAAGCAAATAAACTTCCTAAGATGAAGAGTGTGATTATTGTATTTGCTTGTCACTTGGTTTGCGGCTGTGTGGTTCATAATATGAGATACCGGGTTGGCAGCAAACGGAGGTTGATAAATGCGTGAACGTATTGCAACAAGGATAGAAAATTTTGAATTGAGATTTGCCAATGAAAGCGATGTATCCTTAATACTGCGATTCATCAAGGAACTGGCGGAATATGAGAATCTTCTCCATGAAGTGGAAGCGACCGAGGAGGTATTGAGAGAGTCTCTATTTGTGCGCAAGGCTGCAGAAGTCATTATTGGCGAATATAACAATGAAGCGGTAGGGTTTGCCCTGTTCTTTCACAATTTTTCCACTTTCCTGGGGCGCCCGGGCATATACGTGGAAGACCTGTACGTTAAGCCTGAAATGAGGGGCAAAGGTTTTGGACAGGCAATGTTGTCATTTTTGGCAAAACTTGCACAGGAAAAGAATTGCGGAAGGCTTGAGTGGTGGTGCCTTGACTGGAATGAGCCGTCAATCAAGTTTTATAGGAATCTGGGCGCCGTGCCGATGGACGAGTGGACGGTGTACCGCGTGACCGGCAAGGCGCTTGCAGACCTTGCGGGCAGATTCTAAATCGGCATGCTTTTCCCGTTTCTTACCTTCTTATATTTTCTTCAAAGACCGGCATTTATTTTTAATTTGTTTCGACTGGTTTATATGTACCAAATTATGCCGGGTCACTGGCATCAATAATATACCTGCGACATTTTTTTTGCCCCAAAAGTCTATTAGCCATTTTGAGCCCGGAACATCCAAAACACCGCCCTCGCTCAAAATGCGCTGCAATTCGTCTTTTTTCACTTTTCTTTTTAAATCTTCTGGTCTAAAGTTCTTAATTTGCATATTTCGGCCGCATCCGGACACTGATTCCGGCAACATCCGGACAGCGTTTCGGAATTATCCGGACAGCATAACGGCATATCCGGACACCTTGTCGAATGATTAAAAAATCAGGTAC
>JBLNDI010000016.1:0-12651 GCA_050261495.1 Bacillota bacterium | reverse complement strand
CCAAAAAGCTTTAATGTAGATTTTTGCAAAAGTAATTTCCACGTTTCTCATTTCCCCTAATTTGCAAAACTAATTTCCACTATCAATGATTTTGGGGTGGAATTAACTTTTTCAATTTAAGGTGCTCCCGTAATTGCTCGAAACTGTTCCTTAAGTACTTGACAAAATATCTCCCGTACCTTACAATAGCATATGTCTCTTTAAGTCGACTGACTGTGGCGTGGTGGGCTTAGCTCAGTTGGTTAGAGCGCCAGGTTGTGGCCCTGGAGGTCATGGGTTCAACTCCCATAGTTCACCCCAGAAAATATGGGAGGCGGGTTTATCTGCTTCCCATATTTGCTTAAGCGCCAGGAAGTTTATTTTACTTGACAAAAAGGCGGCATCCCTTTATAATTGACTTTGCGTTTAGGTATTGGGATGTAGCCAAGCCGGTAAGGCACAGGACTTTGACTCCTGCATTTCGCTGGTTCGAGTCCAGCCATCCCAGCCATATGGGCCATTAGCTCAGGAGGTAGAGCACTTGACTTTTAATCAAGGTGTCCGGCGTTCGAGTCGCCGATGGCTCACCAGAGAGTCTTTCACAAGACGTGAAAGGCTCTTTTTCTATGCCTTTGGGGTTATCAAGCGCCCTGCCCGCCAACCTGTTGACTCAAAATATTATGTGAGGTATTTTATCTTTCCATATATTTTGTCTTCAGAACGGCTTAAAAACCTATACAACTTGCTTTTATTGCCGGGTATATGCTAAGATATCTCTCATATGGGAACAAAAAGAAGCAGGTTAACCAACATATTTGATTCATACAGGATACTGAAGGGGAATGCAAAGACTACGGTTGATTACGAGGTGCTTTGGTCATTTCCTTTTACGCTGCTCAATTTTTACCTGAGCCTGTATATGAAAGAGCTTGGCGTAACGGACATGCAACTCGGTTACTTGATTTCGCTCGGGAATGTGTTCAGTATTTTTTCATCCTTGTTCAGCGGCGTGATAGTAGACAGGCTGGGGAGAAAAAGGACAACGTTGATATTCGATTTCATTTCCTGGCCGCTGGCGATGTTTGTTTATTTGATATCCGGAAATTTCGCGCTGTTCGCCCTGGCTACTTTCCTGAATAGCTTCAGCAAACTGGTTGGTGTGTCCTGGAATCTCATGATTATTGAAGATGCGGACAATGAGCAGCGGATTGCGGCATTTAACCTGTTGAATCTCATCAATATAATATCGGGGCTGACCGTCCCCCTTGCGGGCGTACTGGTCGGAGCATACGGTGTTGTAACCGCGGAGAGGGTTTTCCTCGCTTTTGGCACAATCAGCATGTCCGTAATGATAATAGTGCGCAATCATTTCTACAGGGAGACAAAAATAGGGCAAAGCATCATCAATGAAAGAAAGAAGAACCCCGTACCGCTGAACTGGAAGAATATTATACCGTTCAGAGCCGCGGTGCTGCTAAGGGGTAATGTCAAGGCAATCACCGCTGCGCTGGTTTATATCCTGTTTTTTATATATATACCTCTCGGAACGATCCAAAGCTTTTATTTTGCCCCTTACATGAAGGAATTCATGAACCTTGACGAATCCTCCATTTCAATATTGGGCAGCGTTCATTCGGGGGTTGTTCTTTTTGTTTTGATTTTTATCATACCTGCCATAGCCAGGTGCAATAATGCGCGAAATAGCATGTATGGTCTTGCAATACAGGCAGTTTCGCTCTTTTTGTTAATAATGATGCCGAAGGGCAGCCTGCTTGCAACCATACTGTGTATTGGAGCATATTCGCTGGGTTTCGGAATTTGCAGGCCATTTATTGACGCAATGCTGGCTGAAGCCACGGAAGGAAACGAGAGGGCAGGAATATACTCGCTGGTAAATACCGTGGCATGCGCCGCAACCGCGGTATTGGGTTCTGTTTCGGGCAGCATTTATCTTCATGACCCCAGGTTTATATACATCGTATCAATAGCCATACTGGCGGTGTGCATTGTTCTGCTGGCCATAAATGCACGCGTGAAGGAAAGCAGCCCGGATAAACACGCAAGCATGACATCTTCCGGTTAATCCGGGAACCAGGCCGGCGCGATTGCCGTGAATTTACTTAAGAAGTATACTTGACAAAGCCATATTGCCTAATGTAATATAGAACATGCGCGGTTTTAATAAGCATGGCGCAAACATGACACGGAGGGATTCCCGAGTGGCCAAAGGGGGCAGACTGTAAATCTGTTGTCAGTGACTTCGATGGTTCAAATCCATCTCCCTCCACCAAAAAGCCAACAAAACCCGGGTGAACAAAACCCGGGTTTTTTCATTCATATTTTTCACGTATTTTTTCATGTATTCTTTTCACGCATGATTTACCTTGCGCATGTATAGCTATTTGACAGCTTATTTATAAATCACTTTTTTATAGAGAATAAAATTCCAACAGACCATCGCTCCGATAGAAAGCACCTTGGCAAAAAGGTACTGAATTGAGAGCTTCTCAACGAGCAGGTACATGATTGCATCGGAAGCCAGCAGGTTGAATAAAAACAAGAGCAGGTACATGACAAGCTGCTTTTGAAGCTTCATCGTGGATTTAAACGACCAGTACCTGTTCATGAGAAAATTGAACCAAAAGACAATGGACAACGCCGCGGAGTTTGCGGTGATGACCGAAAGCCCCGCCATATCCTTGAAAACGTATAGAAGCGTAAATTCAATAGCGGCGCTTGATAAGCCCGTTATGACGTAGCGAATCATCTGACCCGCCGATTTGGAACTTAAAAATTCTAAATACTTGGTATTCCACGGCTTCCCAGGCGCTGTGCCGTTCACTTGTTCCGCATTTTTCATAAGTTTACCGTTATTTTTGCACCGGCGGCAAAATATAGCTCTCAATATCATTACATATGTAGTAGTATTTTCTTTTTATTATATAAAATTCATGAATCAATAACAATAATTAAGAAAACATATCTCTGGGAAGCATAAAAACAAGAGAAGATGGGGCTTGACATGAGAAGATACACATATGCTTTGGTATTTTGCGCCGTTTTGCTGCTTGCCTTGTTTGCGAACGGACTGTATATGATTTTGCGTTACAGGGAGAGCAGGTTCGAGAATTTGGTTTCACCGCCCCGCAGCGGGGACGGCGGAGAACCGGCGGAATACTTTTACAGGCTGGATAACGGCGGCGCCGGCGAAGAGTTGCCCGTCAACCTGATGGTATTGGGGCTGGACAAGGATGAAACACGCTGCGATGTAATAATGTTATTTAATTTCAACCCGTCAGATTCGAAGCTTAATATTTTATCGGTAGCCAGGGACACCAGGGTTTACGTCAACAGGCGGCGAACCAAGATAAACGCCCTGTACTCAAAGGGCGGTGAGGAGCTTATTTCCGAGGAGTTGACCACTATTACGGGACTACCGGTCCATTATTATATCACAATGAATTTTGAAGGTTTCAGGAAAATAATAGACGCCCTTGGGGGTGTCGAGTTTTATGTTCCGTTCCGCATGATTTATGACGACCCGACGCAAAATCTTCGTATCCGCCTTCAGAAAGGATACCAGCTTCTTGACGGGAAAAAGGCGGAACAGCTTGTCAGGTACAGGAAAGGAAACCATGGACAGGGTTATACGGAAGGCGATATCGGCAGGATAAAAATACAACAGGACTTCTTGAAAGCCCTAATCAGCCAGAAGCTCAATATTGGCTATATTTCGAAAGCCGACGACATATTCGGCATCCTGAGGGAACATGTAAAAACAAACATAACCGTACCGGATATCGCCCGCTACATTGGCAAAATTAGAAAAATAAGAAGCAGCGATGTCCAAACATTCACTTTGCCGGGTGAGAGCAAATTAATCGGGGACGTATGGTATTATTTGCATGACCCTGTTCAGACCGCTGCCCTGATCGAGGAAAATTTTCGTTTGTAGCCTCCAGTGTTCCTAAACTACCAGCAAGCCTTCCCTGAACCTTTCCAGGTAGTTCAGGCAATACTCGTCAATGCCCAGCAGGGCTTCAGTTGCATAGACAAATGACATCAGCTTCTTGTCCATCGGATCCAGTATTGCCCCGTCCATGCCTGCAGCCATTGCCGCTATTAGGAAGGCCTGGTTTATGAGTTTTCTTGCGGGCAGCCCGAAAGATACGTTGCTGAGGCCGCATGCGATATGTACCCCGGGGAATTCGGCCTTTACCCTGCGTATTGTCTCGATTGCGACAGTGCCATAATGTGAACCGGTGCCAATAGGCCTGACCATCGGATCGATGTAGATATCCTCAAGCTTGACGCCTTCGCCCGTTATTTTCTTTATCAGCCTTTTGGCAATCGTGACCCTTTCGTCGATTGTCTCGGGCATACCGTTGTCGTCCATGCACAATGCTATTATGGATGTATCATATTTTACCACCAGGGGAATGATTGAATTGAATCTTGCATCTTCGTCCGTAATGGAATTTATTATCGGTTTCCCGTTCTTATTAGCTTTAAGAGCCCTTTCAATGGCCAGGGGGTTGGGAGAATCAATGGAAAACGGCGCGTTAACCACTTCCTGCACGGTATTGACCAGCCATTCCAGCCTTTCCGGTTCATCCTGGACAAACGTTCCGGCGTTGACGTCAATATAGGCTGCTCCCGATTCAAACTGCTTCGTGGCCAATTCCTGGATTGCGGTCTTGTCATAAGTCTCAATGGCGGGCCTCACCGCCTTCAAACTGCTGTTTATTTTTTCGCCGATGATTATCATTGCAAAAGCCTCCTTTGGCACTTGGTTTTCCTGCTGTTTGCAGTTATTTATTTTTTTTCTGGTCTTTCCACTATTGTTTTCGGAATTTTTACATTTTAGTTTAAACGATTATATTTTGGTTTAATTTATTATAGGATATTAATTGCCCGGTAACAATACTTTTTCCTCGCTTCAGGCATGCAATCCGGGCCAAATAATAAAGTTTTCATAAAAATATAAATTTATTACAAGAGGAACCTTTTTACGCCCCTATACAATTAGATTGGGCAGATATCTATTCCATGGAAAGGCGGACTCATTGGAAAGACGAATTTTACACATTAAAAGAAAAATACTAAAAAAAGTAGAAGACAAAAGGCTGTTGTGCTATTCTTAATATATATATAGCAAAATAGCGGATTAAATATATTGAGGAGGATTACTAATGAGCGTTCTAGATGATATTTCCATCAACTTGCAGCAGGGAAAAGCCAAGGCAGTGAAGGAATTGGTGCAAAAAGCAATTGACGAGGGCATTGACGCGCAAACTATTCTTGAAAACGGTCTCCTTGCAGGAATGTCGATCATTGGCGAGAAATTTAAGAATAACGAAGTCTACGTTCCCGAAGTGCTTATCGCCGCAAGGGCAATGAATGCAGGCTCCGAGCTTCTGAAACCGTTATTGGTATCAAGCGGCGTCAAGGCAAAAGGCAAGGTAGTGCTTGGCACGGTCAAGGGCGATTTGCATGACATCGGGAAAAACCTTGTAAGAATGATGATGGAAGGCAAGGGCCTTGAAGTTTACGATTTAGGCATAGATGTACCCGCGGATAAATTCGTTGAAAAAGCGCTTGAAACGGGAGCACAGATTGTTGCCTGCTCCGCTTTGCTCACCACCACGATGCCGGAAATGAAAACGGTTCTTGAAGCCCTTGAAAAAGCGGGAATAAGAGATAAAGTAACGGTTATGATAGGCGGAGCGCCGGTAACCGACTCATTCCGCAAGCAGATAGGGGCGGACATTTACACGCCGGATGCTGCGTCTGCCGCGGAAGAAGCCGCCAAAGTCTGCATGGCGTAAAAAGTATTTGAAAAAAAACCAGGTGAAACCAACCAGGTGAAACCAACCAGCCATGAAAGACTGCTTCAAGGAGCAATCTTTTGTGGCAATATTTGTTTTTTCCGGGATATTAATTGAATTTTAACCCCGTGTTTGATATAGTTGTTCTAGTATGGTTGGGTCTTTTATTTATTTCGTTTATTCAGGCATATTGCCATTCTGAACGGAAGGGAGCTGACCGGAATCGGAACGCCGGTAATTATCGCGCACAGGGGAGCGTCAAGGCAAGCGCCCGAAAATACCATGCCGGCTTTTATAAAAGCTATCGAGCTCGGCGCCGGTGGAATAGAACTGGACGTCCACTTAAGTTCTGACGGGCATCTTGTCGTCATACACGACGAGAAGGTAGACCGGACCAGCAACGGCACAGGGTATGTCAGGGACATGTCTTTCAAAGAGTTGAAGGAACTGGATTTCGGTTCATGGTTTTCAGCTGAATACAAGGATGTGAGGATTCCCGGGCTTGATGAAGTGCTTGAGCTTATCGGCAAATGGGACGGCATCCTGAACATAGAGATAAAAAACGGCCCGGTATTTTACCCCGGCATTGAACGCGCCGTGTCCGACGCGATAGAAAAACACAACCTTGCCGGGCGTACAATCGTTTCATCGTTTAACCATTACAGTCTTGTGGAAATCCGGAAAATAAACCCCGGGATAACGACTGCTCCGTTATACATGGCAGGACTTTTCGAGCCCTGGGAATATGCCCGGAGGCTTGGGGCGACCGCCATTCATCCTCTTTTTTACAATATTGTCCCGGAAGTAATGAACGGCTGCAAGCTGAATAGTATAAAAGTAAACCCGTTCACCGTGGATCATCCCGGGCATATCAGGGCAATGGCAATGGCCGGGGTTGACGGGATTATTACCAATGTCCCTGATATTGCGCTGGAAGTAATAAAAGAGATCGGGGGCGTATTATGAAACTGGATTACAAAAAAACAATGATGATAGGGCTGGGCTTCTTTACCGTAAGCATAGTATGGGGCATATACAACGTGGCGATGCCCATTTACCTGGACGACCTGGGTTTGTCGGGCGTGGAGGTCGGCTCGGTAATGACTATCGACAATATATTCGCATTGGTGTTTCTTCCCATTTTCGGCGCATTAAGCGACAAGACCAATACAAGGTACGGGAGAAGGATGCCGTACCTGCTGGTCGGCATCCCGTTGTCAGCTTTATTCTTTATCCTGATTCCTTTCATGAGAAACTGGCTGGTTCCCATCATGGTAACCGTAATTGCCATGAATTTTACCATGAGCATATACAGGGCGCCTACGGTGGCGTTAATGCCCGATTTCACGCCAAGGCCCCTGAGGAGCAAAGCAAACGGGATTATCAATTTTATGGGAGGCGTAGGCTCGGTTATTGCTTTTTTAATAGGCGGGTTCCTGTTCAGGCTGAATGAAATCCTGCCTTTTGCCGTAAGTTCCTTCATAATGATCGTGACAATTATCGTAATGTACCTGACGATACATGAGCCGAAGGAAATTGAGGAAGACAAGCCCGCCGGGGATAACCGGGCGGCGGTCGCGGGCGCTGATGACGCCGGTAAAAAGCTGAGCTTGCTGTTCCTGCTTTTGGCCATATTCTTCTGGTTCATGAGCTTCAATGCGGTGGAGACGTTTTTCTCGACATATGGTGAGAAGGTGCTGAATATAGACAAGAGCCAATCATCTTTCATGCTGTCGATATTTTCCGCCATGCTGGTGCTTTTTTCCATACCGTCGGGCTTTCTGGCCACACGGATAGGGAGGAAAAAAACCATATTGATAGGTATAACAATGCTGTTTCTCGTATTCCTGTGCATGAATTTCGTGGCAAGCACCGGCATAATTTACGCTTTGCTGGCGGCTGGCGGTATCAGCTGGGCGCTGATCAATATCAATTCTTACCCGATGGTTGTGGAAATGACGACAAGCGGAAGAATTGGAAAGTATACGGGGTATTATTATTTCTTTTCCATGATGTCGGCGATAGCCAGCCCCATTCTCTTCGGTTTCCTTAAAGATTTCCTCGGGGATGAATTTCTCTTTGTATATTCAACCATATCGATGGTGCTTGCGTTTTTCTTCATGATGCTCGTCAGGCACGGGGAACCGAGAGCGGAAGCAAAATCTGCATTTGAAGGGATTGAGCACATGGAACCGTAACAGGCGGTAAAAAAGGCTGCCTTAACCGGCCGGCATAACCGGTCCGGGCTGATGCAGCGGCCAAAGCCGGGATGAAACAGCATTGACGTTACATGGATGAATAAAGGTGGTCCGGAATGCTTAATTGGGACGAATTTGAGAAAAATTGCAGTGAATGTATGAAATGCGGCCTTGGGAAAACAAGGACAAATATCGTTATTGAACGCGGTTCCAGGACCGCGCCGCTGATGCTGGTCGGCGAGGGACCCGGCGAGCAGGAGGACTTGCAGGGCAGGCCTTTTGTCGGCGCTGCCGGGAAATTGCTGGACCTGTTGTTATCATCGTTAATGTTTGAAGAAAGTGATTTTTATATCTGCAATATCGTAAAATGCCGCCCGCCTAATAACCGCGTGCCGACGGACGACGAGGCAAATGCCTGCCTGCCGTGGCTCAGGATGCAGACGCTGCTGGTGCGACCGCGGATAATTGTGTGTCTTGGCGCGACAGCGCTAAAACACATCGTCGACAAAAACGCGAAGATCACCGAAGCCAGGGGTCAATGGATCGAAAGGAAGGGATTCCTGATCATGCCTACGTTCCATCCGGCGGCGTTATTGAGGGATCCGTCCAAGAAAGCCCTGATGTTCGAAGATATGAAGAAAGTCAGGCTGAAGCTTGATGAACTGGCACGATAGAATTTTACAGGAACCGAAGTAATTAATTGCAGTTTTTGCGGTAATATTAATGGTAAATATAAATAGACTTTTTGCAACATTGCAGGGAGCAGAAAAGAAACAGTAATGAAGCATAAAAGAAGCAGAAAAGGAGAAGAAAAGGAGCAGTAAAGGAGCAGAAAACGTGGCTGAACCGATTAGTGATTCCAATATTAACTATGAACGCGCAAAAAATGCTTTGGATGCATACGGCGGATCTGTCGGCATCGGTGCTTTTTTGATCGATTTAAGCGGGAAAACGTTAATTGAGGCAAACCCTGTGAAAAGGTGCAAAATATGCGGGGAGATGCCGGACAAGGGCAGGATTTGTGCAAATGCGCACCTGTACGGAGGCTACCAGGCGGAAAGATTCGGCGGCAAATACATTTTCTTTTGTCCTGTCGGCCTTGTGCATTGGGCGTCCCCGGTTATTGCAGAAGGCTCCATGCAAGGAGTGGTCCTTGGCGGACCGGTCTTGATGACGGAGCCGGATGATTTGCTGCTGGATGAAATAATGGAAAAAGGGAAAATTGACAGTTCGAAATCCGGTGAAATTGAAAGGTTGATTAACGAAATCCCGGTAGTGGACCCGGAAGTTGTTAACAAGCTTTCGGAACTGTTATTTATCGTTTCTTTGCATATTTCGGACGTATCTCCGTCATATTACCAGGAAACCAGGGAATTGCTCGAACAACAGTCCAGGATATCGGACTATATAAGGCACATTAAAACCATGGGCGGGGAATTAAGCGAGACGGAGAGCTATCCCATACAGAAGGAAAAAGAATTGCTGTCGCTGATATCTCTTGGCGACAAGGCCGGGTCCCAGAAAGTGCTGAACGAAATACTCGGACACTTGTTTTTCGTATCGGGCGGAGATTTCAAAATAATAAAGGCCAGGATACTGGAGCTGATAGTGCTTCTCTCAAGGGCGGCGCTTGAAGGAGGAGCGGACGTTGAGCAGATATTCGGTCTGAATTACAAGTACCTGTCGCAAATACACGATTTCGAGACGGTGGACGAATTGACATACTGGCTGTCCGGCATCCTGAACAGGTTTACCGACTGTGTATTCAACCTGACGAACGTAAAGCACATAGACGTGATATATAAGGCTATTGATTATATCAAGCGCAATTACATGAAGAAAATTACACTGGAAGACGTGGCTAACCACGTCCAGCTCAGCACATCCTATTTCTGCTCCATATTCAAGGCGGAGATGAAATGCAGCTTTAACGCTTATTTAAATAAGATAAGAATCGAGATGAGCAAAAAGCTGCTGGAGGACCACACAATTCCGCTGGTGGATGTCGCATACCTTGTCGGCTACGAGGACCAGAGTTATTTTTCAAAGGTTTTCAAAAGCCGAACGGGAATAAGTCCCGGCAAGTACAGGGAACGCAAAGGCCAAGCAAGACTGGCGCAGTAATGTTTATACAGCTGAAAATGTTTGTTTGCACGTATATATAATAAAAAATGCTGGTTTGCGGCAAGGTGGTGTAATGAGTAAAATACCAAGGTTGTGTTCTCCTTTATATGTAGAACCGATGTGTCATGGTTTTTGTACAATAATCAGCAATGCCGAGCATCCATTCGCATGATTATTTTGAAGCTTTTCTTGTAATCAGCGGGTCTGCCGTGCATCATGTAAACGGCGGCAATTTTGACTTGTCAAAAGGCTCATTGGTGATAGTAAGACCGGAAGATGAGCATTGTTATTTGCATCCGATGTCTTCCGACTTTAAATTTATAAATTTGATTATTGTTACTGAATCGTTTAACCGTCTTATTTGTTTTTTAGGCAACGGCTTTAACTCAAGGGAATTATTGGAAAGCAAATATCCTCCGCAAAGAGACCTCAGAGGTACTAAATTTGAACCTCTTGTGTCAACTCTGGACAGGCTCATGGTATTTCCTAAAACGGACATTGAGAGGTACAATACTGCTTTCTTGTTTGCAGTTATTGAAATTGTTTGTTGTTTTTTTTATGAAAACGAATTTGGCAGCAATCGATCAACTCCCATATGGATAAACCGCCTGGTATCTGAAATGTACAAACCCGAAAATTATTCCCGGGGATTGGAGGCGATGTATAATCTGTCAAATTGCACTCCCGAGCATCTATGCCGGGCGTTTAAAAAATATCTGCATACCACTCCTTCCAAGTTCCTGAATAAACTCAGGCTTGAAGAAGCTGCCCGAAGGATCATATATACCGATGACCCGATCATTGATATTTCGGAAGGCGTGGGCTTTGAAAACCTAAGCCATTTCTATCATTTATTTAAAGCCCAATATAACATGTCTCCGTGCAAATACAGGAAACAATCCAGGATGTCTCCCGCACCCGGCAAGATCTAAACAACCGAAGAAATAATGCTTATCCATGGCAGGGAATCGTTGCCGCTGATCATCCGAAGCATTTCTTTATTAATCGGTTTAGCATCAAATATCAATATATTACAAAAATACAATCAAGAGAAAACAAGAAATATTCCCTGCTCTGTAATATAATATGTTTACAAAAATGAATGCATGAGATCAAAACCAGATGTGGTGATTTAATATTTCCAAGCCGCAATATTTTAGCAAGGAGTGACAAGTGTTAATTATGAACAATTTTAAAGTAAAGAACAAGCGTAAGGATATGCAGTTTGAAATTAATTTTACAAATATATACAGAGAGTCAAAGCGCAAATTTTCGCACCCGGCCCAGATTGAGCTTGAATGCCTCAAATGCCAATACCCTGCAATACTGCACGAGATAGAAGATAATGATTTATTCGCAGGCAGAATTGAATTCGGCGCGGTAGGCCTTGGCATACAGCATCAGACAGGCGGATTCGGGTATTTTATAGATGAACCGAGAGTTGTGCATGAACTGGAGCACAAGCCCGGTTCGGGCAAATACAGGGAAGACCTGCATGATATGCTGGTTTTTTGGCGTTCGGAAAATACTTCCGCGAAAGTGCTTCATGAAATGCCCGCCCACCTGAAGGAAGCCCTTCCTACGGACGATTGGCTTGGGCAGCCGCTTCCCGCCATTCCGATATTGCGTATGGCCGGCTCTTACCTTGACTTTGACAAATTGGTGCATACAGGCATTCCGGGACTTGAAGCCGAGATGAGGCGGTACCTCGCCCGTGAGCAGGCAAATGGCGGGGATGTAATATTGTTTGAATGCATGCTTGGCGCCCTTGAATTATTGAAAGAAGTATGCATGTTTTACAAAAGACAGGCGCTGGAGAAGAAGGAGAATGAAAAAGATCCGTCAAGGAGAAAGCAGTATGAGATAATGGCCCAGGTGCTTGAAAACATCACGTTAAGAAAACCCGAAACAATGAGGGAGGCAATTCAGCTGGTATGGATTTACAGCCTTTTAACTCCTCAGATAGAATTCGGCAGAATGGATGTTTACCTTGGTGACTTTTATGTGCACGATATTGAAAATGGAATTATAAGCGAGGAGGAAGCGCTGGAAATGATACAGTCCTTCTTCCGCCTGATTGATCATCTTGATTGCGAAGTGGACGGGAGGGTTATCGTCGGAGGATATGGAAGGAGAAACAAGGAAAACGCAGATAAATTCTGCCTGGTGGCAATTGAGGCTTGCAGGACGGTAAAGGAAGTGCTGCCCCAATTTACTCTCAGGTTTTCCAGGGAAACTCCGCCGGAAGTCTGGCAGGCGGCTCTTCGCTGTATTGAAGAGGGCCGCACATATCCGCTCTTGTATAATGACGATGTTTTAGTTCCCGGAATAATGAAGGCTTACGGGGTTGACCGCCAGAGAGCCGAGAGCTATGTCCCGCTTGGATGCGGTGAGATTGAATTCGACCACTACAGTTTCGGGACGCCGAGCGGAGCCATCAATGTTCTGAAAATATTGGAAATTACAATGCGCGGAGGGTATGACCCGGTATCCAGAAAGCGTTTCGGACCCGCTACAAAAAC
>JBLNDI010000015.1:0-4409 GCA_050261495.1 Bacillota bacterium | reverse complement strand
TTCAGAACCTGGAATTGTGCCATGCTGCTGGTGATAAGAATATTTACATACTCTGGTATATTGATGTTGTTCAGGACCCGAAGAATAAACAAATGAATGTTGTTGCGATGGGTATCGACATCACGGACAGGAAAAATACGGAATCCAAGCTGATTGAAAGTTACCATGAGCTTGAGTTGATGCACAAGGAGCTGCTGACAAAGGAAATCGAGCTTAAAATGCAGTATGATGACCTTAACATAAGGGATAACGAGTTAAGGCGCAGTGAAGAGCGATACAGGCTGGCCGTGGAAGGAGTCAATGACGGAATATGGGATTGGGACGGCAGAAGCGGGAAGCTGTTTATGTCAAAGCGCGGAAGAATGATCATGGGTTTTGACCCGGAACAGGAATACACGACAATGGAAGAATGGTTCGGGGTTATCGCGGACGAGGACGTGGACAGGTTCGCAAGAAGCTTAAGCAAATATATCACGGAACCTCAAAAAAAGCATTTTCAGATTGAATACAGGATAAAAACGGAAGACGGCGGGATAAAATGGATAAGGACAAGGGGCATGGCCATATGGGATGAAAACGGCATACCCGTGAGAGTTGCCGGATCTATTACGGATATCACGGAGCAGCGGCTGGCCGATGAAAAGATACACCAGTTGGCGTTTTACGATTCCTTGACAGGATTGCCGAACAGGGCGCTGCTGCTGGACAGGTTCAACGTCGCCACGGCGGCCGCACAGCGGAAGGGCCTGATGGTAGCTGTGTTTTTCCTTGATTTGGACAACTTTAAAACAATAAATGATACCATGGGACACTCTTCGGGCGATAAGCTGCTTATGAAAGTAGGCGAGGAACTTAGGCTCAAGCTGAGAAGATGCGACACGATCGCCCGTCTCGGCGGCGACGAGTTTATAATATTGCAGACCAATATCAGGGATTTGAAAGAGGTATACCGCTTTGCATCAAGGCTTCTTGAAACCTTTAAGCGTCCGTGGACTTTGAACGAACGCGAATTTTATGTGACCTCAAGCATAGGGATATCCATATATCCCGATGACGGAACGGATCTCCAGGAATTGATGAAAAATGCGGATGCCGCGATGTACCACGCCAAGGAAGCAGGCAAGAACAATTTCAAGGTATATACGCAGGAATTGAATTTGCATATAATGAGGCGGATGGAGATTGAAAACCAACTGAGAAAAGCGGCTGACAGGAATGAATTTGTATTGTACTACCAGCCCCAGATAGAACTAAGAACGGGAAAAGTAACAAGCGTCGAGGCTTTGCTCAGGTGGTCGAATCCAATAATAGGATGGATCCTGCCGGAATCGTTCATCCATGTCGCCGAGGAAATAGGCCTGATAAACAACATAGGGGAATGGGTCCTCCGAACGGCATGCAGGCAGTTGTCGGACTGGCGTTCAAAAGGGTTTGACGATTTGAAAGTGTCCGTAAATCTCTCGGTAAGGCAGTTCCAACAGCCAGGCCTGGTAAAGCTGGTTAAGGAAATTGCTGAGGAGGCGGGAATAAAGCCTGAATGGCTGGAGCTTGAAGTCACGGAAAGCCTTGCGATGCAGAACCTGGATCACACCATATCCGTGCTGGAGAAATTCAAGGAAATGGGTATCGGCATTTCTCTCGACGATTTCGGCAAGGGCTATTCGTCATTGAATTATTTGAAGATTATGCCGATTAACAAT
Source organism: Bacillota bacterium (assembly GCA_050261495.1). Classification (GTDB taxonomy): domain Bacteria; phylum Bacillota; class Clostridia; order Acetivibrionales; family DTU013; genus JBMNKL01. The sequence goes on along the minus strand of JBLNDI010000015.1, from coordinate 2,709 downwards.
CTTAAAATTGATAAAACCTTTTTCCACGGCATAACAAGCAACTCTAAACAGGCGAAAATCGCGAAATCGCTGATTTCGCTGGCCCACAACATGAACCTGACCGTTACGGCGGAAGGTGTTGAAAACACGGACCAGCTTGATTTCCTTGTACAAGAAGGGTGCGACATCGTCCAGGGATACCTGTTCAGCAGTCCGAAACCGGCCGAGGAACTGGACCTGGATATGAATACATATGAAGCCTTACTCCCCGGGAGGGACGGCCAAAACCCGCACAAATAGCGACATGGCAAACAGCGGCATGTTCCGGCAGTTGCGGTGTCAGTATCAGTATTTGCTGTCGACAAACCACTTGTCATCTTCCAGCCACAGGTAGGTTTCCTTGCCGCATATCCTGCACCTGTATCTTATTCCGTGGCCGCCGGCCTTGAGAGACGCGGCGCGCCTTATATCCGTAACCTTGTCGATTTCGAAGCTTCTTCCGTCTTTCCATTTAATGCTCAGCGGAATCTTGTTGCCGTCCCTGGTAAACTTGGCGATGACTTCGACATAAACTTTAGCCATGTTTTCCCACCTCGACTATCTGAAAAAGGACACGGGATGAATTACATTTTCTTCAACCGGGTTGGCGTTGAGCCCGCCGCTTTTTAAAAGCACGGCGCGCTGAACCGAGTAATGCCCGAAACGTGAGCGGATCCCGTCTATACAGTGTTCGAGCCGTTCCCTCCGGAGCGGTTTTTGATTGTCAAAGAAGGACAATTGACCCAGGCAGTCCACCGGTATGACGCTGCTTACCCTGACGCCAAGCGTTCTTATCGTCTTGGACCAGTCCCACGATTTTGCGAATATTTCAAGCGCCTTTTCCGCGATTACCGATGAGGTATAAGTATAATGCGAAAGCTGTCCCTGGCGTTCTATAGATGAAAGGTCGTTCGCCCGGATGTACACCTGGACGGTTTTTCCCTTGAGACGATGCCGCCGCAGCCTTTCCGCCACGCTGTCCGCGAGAACGTAGGTAAGGATCTTGACATCTTCATCGGTGCGTAAATCGCGGGGAGTGGTAAGCGAATTGCCGACGCCTTTGATGCAAGGCTGAAAATCAAGCCTTGTTACGGGCGACTCGTCGTAGCCGTTGGCAAAGATCCAGAGAATTCTTCCCCATTGTCCGAAGTGCATTTCGAGAAATCCCGGGGGAGCGTTGGCAAGATCGCCTATCGTATATATCCCGATATCCATGAGCTTTCTGCGGGTGGCGGGACCTACGTAAATCATATCGCCCACAGGAAGACTCCAAGCCGTTTCCTTGTAGTTTTCAGCGCTTATTACCGTGGTGGCGTCCGGCTTCTTTAAATCGGAAGCGAGTTTTGCAAATACCTTGTTGAAGCTGACGCCGACAGAGGCGGTAAGGCCGAGTTCATATTTAATGCGTCTGCGCAGTTCGTCCGCTATTTGTTTTCCCGAACCGAACAATTTGGCGCTCTCCGTCACGTCAAGCCAGTTTTCGTCTATACCGAAGGCTTCTACCAGGTTGGTGTAGTTTTCGTAAATTTTCCGGGCCATTATCGAAAACTTCAGGTACTGCATGTAGTTCGGCCTCACCACCACGAGCCCCGGGCACTTGGACATCGCTTCCCGTACGGTGTCTCCCGCCGATACGCCGAATTTTTTTGCTATATGGTTCTTGGCAAGCACGATCCCATGCCTGGTTGACTGCGAGCCGCACACGGCCACGGGGCGGTCGCGTAATTCCGGGTTGTAAAGGCATTCAACGCCGGCATAAAAATTATTAAGATCGCTGTGCAAGATAATCCTTTCCATAAATATTTCATCCCTGTGTGTACGTTTTTTGCCGTATAAAACCGGTATGCGCATAAATAGTATATGCGCATGTACCGAACATATGTTCTATTTTTATTATAAATCCTCTAAGCGGGAAAGTAAAGGGCAGATTTGTGGAAATAATGAACAAGCCGGATGAATAACGGAAGAAAACCATACCTTACAGGCTTTTGTCAGCCTGCGACAAATACCGGATATCGGAGTCAGGTGGAGTAAAAACCCCACCTGAACGGAAAACCGCCCTGCACAGGACGGTTTATTTTTTCGCTTTTGCCTCGGCAGCAGGGTTTGCTCCGAAGGCCGGGTTTGCTTCCATGCATTCCGGCTTCTTTACAAAGAAAGGCTTTTCATTCAGCTTATCCTGGACAATTCTCAGAGCTTCGCCGAAACGCTGGAAATGCACCACTTCACGCTCCCTGAGGAACCTGAGGGGGTCGATTACATCCGGGTCGTCCGTCATGTTTATCAGGTTTTCATAGGTTGCGCGCGCTTTCTGCTCGGCTGCCAGGTCCTCGACCAGGTCGGCAATCGGGTCGCCTTTTGACGCTATATATGCCGCGGTAAAAGGCACGCCGGACGCGTTGACAGGGTAAATGGCGCGGTCGTGGTCAGCGAAATAAGATCCCAGCCCTTCCTTCTCCAGGACTTTCGGGGGAACGCCCTTGGTAAGCTGGTACACGATAGTACCGACAATCTCCAGGTGCGCCAGCTCTTCCGTGCCTATGTCATTCAGCGTGGCCTTTGCCGACTCGGTGGGCATGGTGAAACGCTGGCTCAGGTACCTGATAGAAGCGGCCATTTCGCCGTCCGGTCCTCCGTATTGCGTGATAATGTACTTAGCCAGCTTGGGATTGCAGGTTTTTATTTTAACGG
>JBLNDI010000014.1:0-24557 GCA_050261495.1 Bacillota bacterium | reverse complement strand
AAGTTTCCGGTAAATATGAATAAACTGCCCGGATGCGCTGTAAAATGTAAAAGAGGAGTTGATTTATGTGAGGGATTTGATTAAGACTATAATTGGCGTAGCCATAATCGTTGTATTGGTAATAATTGTGCTGAAACTTGTGGGGTTTGCGCTGAGGATAATACTGCCTATAGCTATACTGGCTTTCATAGCGTACGTGATTTACATGCTTGTAACGGGCAGGAGGCGCTAAGCGGCCGGAATGGCGGAAGCCTGTGCCGGAGGGTTGTTATGTAATCAAGACGGGCGGACATAGCGAAAACTGGCATCAGGTTCCGTCATGGTCAAGCTGTCACACAGTGTCAGGTTTGCACTTTGCCGCCAGTTCTTTCTAGCGTCTCAGGACACAAACAATAACTTGCACTTTACAACAGCGTCCCGACTATGCTATAATTCAAACTGCATCGTCGGGGTGTAGCTCAGTTTGGCTAGAGTGCTTGCTTGGGGTGCAAGAGGTCGCCCGTTCAAGTCGGGTCACTCCGACCATAGAAAATAGCGGGTTCCGAAGTTTCGGTTCCCGCTGTTTTTAGAGTTTTTATCCATATTTTATTCAAGTCAAGTTTTTGTAAAATTTAAGGTATGAGTTAAAGATAAAAAGACTGATGAAAGCAGTTTAATATTGTCAAAGAATGCTATTGGTAGAATTGCATTTTTTCATCCTCTTCAATGACAATATCCATTTTTATCCCGCCGAAACGCCTGGCGAAAATATTATATATAAATGAAACAAACCAGTTAAGCAAGCCGCCTAAAACAATATAAACGGTTCCGCAAAAAAGCATGTAAATGCCCATAAAAGCAGTTACCTTGTGGCTTGCTATAACTGACAACAATAACATGATCATTCCAATAAATATAAATATGGCAGCAGGTATGCAGCCAATATACAAAGTTGCCTTAAAAACAGATTTGCCTTCGATTCTTTTAATTTCTACACTCTTCATGTTGCACCTCGCGATTCTATTATGATATGCATTATTCGCCATAAAAAGTAAAAAACCTGCTTTTAGAAAAAATAGTTTTAATATTTATTTCTTTCCCTTAAAACCAAGGCGAGTTTTTCCATGAAATCCTTTTGCTCCTCTTTTTCTTTGAGCTCTTTCAAATAATCTCCATGTGTTGCTGCTATGACTATAATACCGCCTATTCCTGTCAGTACGGCGCCTAGCAAATTAAGTTCTTCGCTATCCAGGGTAGCGATTAATATCAAGCTGATTGCTATTGAAATTATGGTTAATCCTATTGGCGATACCGGGCATGACTTGCTCATGTTTATACCTTCCTGCTATGGATGTTTTGCAATACGCCATTATGCAGAATATTAATAATGCCAATATATATTACTTCGCGGCATCCTGATATGTGCAATGCCCGGAGATGCTAATTGTCTAAATTGGGTTACTGCCATTTTTATTCTTAAACCAGGTCTGCTTGCCTGTCCATGCGTTTCCTGCGGAGATATGCCAAACGCTTTCGATCAAGGCTAGTAATTGGCGCCACAGAGTGGAGATGATGTGGCAGGCATGGGTGAAGATCTATTCCTCGTACCCAACACCACAGGGGTGGGGGATGTCTTTACTGCCGCATCATATGAATAAAGCGCGCTAAATTAGATGATAATAAAGAATACGGCCTGCTTCAAAGGAGGAAAGTTATGACAGGGTACGAAGCATCTGATAATATTTGGACCCAAAGAAATACCAGGTGTTATAAACTGAGACAAAATAAAAAGAGAAGCAATATATGGGCATTAACGTCAATGTTTTTCATAGTTATGACGCTGTGCGCAAATAATTTTATACTGCTTGATTCCTACAATGATATGAAAGCTGATCTGGCACTGGCTCAAAAGACGCTGGATGAAGAGAGAACTGCGAAAAACCAGATAAAAAAGGAAGAATCGGACCTTAAATATAAGTGCCAAAAGCTTGAAGAAGAGCTTGCCAATATTAAAAAGGAATATAATGCTATATCGATGGGAAACAACGACTTGTCCCAGCAGCTTGAAAAACTCCGAAAACATAATGACGAGCTTTCAAAACAGGTTAAGGAGCTAACCGAGGACAATATTGCGCTTCAGAATACGCTGAAAATGGCAGCTTCTGTCGGAATCAAGCCTCAAAGCTACAACATATTCAAAGGCCTTGAGCCGCGGGACAACATATACAGGGGTCAATACGCCGGTAAATTTCTTGGAACGGCATATACGCCAAGCAAGGAAGAATGCGGAAACGACAAGGGTATAACAAAATCTGGGGCGCCAATAATACCGGGTGTTTCAATCGCAATTGACAATCGATACTGGCCGTTTGGAACGGTTTTTTATATTAAAGGGCTTGGATACACCGTTGCCATGGATACCGGCAGCGCTGTTAAGGGCAAATACCGCTTTGATTTTTCCGTGCTTGACAAGGAATTTGCCCTGAAGCTTGGTTCACGGAAATGGGATGTATACCTGGTAAAGCTTGGAGACGGCAAAGTCAATGACATTAAGTTATAAAACGGGAGGATACGGCATTGTCATTTACCTGGAAAAGCCTGAAAAAGATAATATTATTTACCGAGCCTGAAAAGCAGGAACATTTTATTTTGAAACCATCGGCAAATGAAAAGAATGGCGATGCCGGCAAAGAATCTGCTCAAGATGGAATAGAAAAAAGAATAAAGGAAAAGATGGAGGAAAAGCAAAAAAAGCCTGCTCCGTCCGACAAAGTCGCAAAAGATTTGGATGCAAACCTGGAATACATGAAAAAAGTCTATAGTATTCCGCTGAATAGCGATATCATTATCCGTGAATTTATGATTCTTCACAGGAACAATCCTGTAAAGGCGTTCATTATATTTTTTGATGGATTGGTCAACAGGGAAATAATAAACAATTATATATTGAAGCCCCTTATGGTTAATTCAATGTATGAGCTGAGGGAAAAGGAAGACAACCTCCGGGATTATGTATCGGAGCGGTTGCTTCCGCACTGCCAGGTGAGTATGGAGGAATCGTACGGTAAAATTATCGAGAAGGTGAACTACGGCGGTTGCGCGTTGTTTGTGGACGGACTGGAGGGTTCCTTTGTGGCGGACGTTAAAGGGTGGGAACATAGGCCGGTGGAGAAACCGAACAACGAAATAGTCATCAGGGGCCCGCAGGAAGCGTTTAATGAAATTTTGAGGACCTGTACGGCACAGGTAAGGAAAAAGCTGAAAGATGAAGACCTGATAGTTGAGGATATTACTGTCGGGAAAATCAGTAAAACTCCATGTTCAATGCTCTACATAAAAGATATAGCTAACGAAAAGCTTGTCGATGAAACAAGGCGCAGGCTTGAAAGCATAAATGTTGATTATGTGCTTGATTCCGGAACACTTGAGCAGTTAATCGAGGATAACTCTATTTTTCCTTCACCACAGGTAATTTCCACCGAAAGGCCCGATTTTGTTTCTGAAATGCTGGCAAATGGAAGAATAGCGATTATTGTGAGCGGATCGCCTATTGTTTTGGTTGTGCCGGTAACGGCTTATGATTTAATGCACTCGGCGGAGGATTTATATATCAGGTATCCTTATGTCAACCTTTTGAGATTTATACGTTACGCCGCGTTATTCCTAGCGCTCCTGATGCCCGGGATTTACTTGGCTATTGTAAACTATCACCAGGACATGATACCGACGGACCTGCTGCTGGCAGTGGAGGCTTCAAGGGAAAGAGTGCCGTTTCCGTCCCTGGTGGAAATACTCCTTATGGAATTATCATTCGAATTGATACGCGAAGCGGGAATAAGGGTCCCCGGACCAATCGGGCCAACGCTTGGCATTATTGGCGCATTGATTCTTGGAGAAGCGGCGGTTGCGGCAAATATTGTCAGCCCCATACTGATTATAATAGTCGCGGTGACCGGTATCGGTTCGTTTGTCATACCAAGCTACTCCCTGGCCTATTCAATAAGGATAATGAGGTTTATTTTTATTTTGCTGGGCGCGCTGGCAGGGTTCTTTGGCATAGCAATAGGGCTGTTTATATTGGGAGTCTGGTCTGTAAGCCTGAAATCGTTCGGGGTTCCGTTCATGGCTCCGTTCGGGCCCAGGACATCGAGAAGTTATAAAAATATCATGTTCAGGGCGCCTGAATGGAAGCTGGAAGAAAGGCCTGATTACCTGAATGTAAAAAAGAAGGATAGGCAGCCAAAGTACAGTATGGGTTGGAAGAAAGGACAAAGAAAGAATTAACGGGGGTGGCCAATAGATTAATGAAAAACAGGTTAAAATTCGGCGTCTGGGAGAGTGTAACACTCCTTATGAATTTAATCTGCTCAAAGATATTTCTTTCTTATACCAGGTTAACGATAGAAGATGCCGGGAACGCCGGATGGCTCTCGTCCTTAGTTTCCTGCATAACGGCGGTATTGATATTTACAATTCTGCTGAAACTGCACAAAAGGTTTGAAAACAGCGATATCCTTGACATAGCGGAAGTTGCCGGAGGAAAATTTTTAAGGATGGCGATGGGACTTGTAATTTCAGCAATCTTGTTTATTATTACCGTAACGGTCCTCAGGGAGTACTCCGAAGATATAAAGGTAATAGTATTGACATTGTCTCCATTAAGCTATGTTATGATATTTTATGCCATTGGCATGGTTGTGGGATGTTTATTAGGCATTGAGGCAATTGTGCGTTTTGCAGCCATTGCCATACCGGTTATTGCGTCAGGGTATATTCTTATTATACTTGGAGTCATCCCCCATATGGATTACACAAATCTTTTCCCGATTTTAGGCACAGGACCGGAAGATATAGTAGTCAACGGTATTATCAGGTCATCGGTTTTTATGGAACTATTAGCGATATTTCTGCTGCCGCCTTTTCTGGAGAACTACAAGAACGTCAGAAGAGTCGCATATATTGTCTTTGGCTTCAGTTCATTTTTCTTAATAACCGCTTCGCTGACATATATAATGGCCAACAGTTACCCGAGCAGCCTTGAGCCATTTCTCCCAATTTACTACATGGCCAGGCTGGTTAACCTGGGGAGATTTTTCGAAAGAATAGAATCCTTGTTTGTTGTTATATGGTCGATTTCCGCGCTTTTATACTTGTCGGCAAGCTTTTATTTCATGGTGTATGCTTTTGCCAAGGCTGCAGGGCTTAAATATATAAGGCCGCTAATATTGCCTTTCATGATTATTGTGTTTTGCGCGGCATTTTTGCCGGAGAATCTTGTCACGGTTATAAAATTTGATTCGAATTATATATATAAGTCGATAGGGATCATAGCTTTTGCCATTACCGCAATTATCATGGCGGCGGCCAACCTTAAAGGCGGTGCAAAAAAGGAGGCTCGCAGCAAATGAATTATTTTGGAATTATTATTCGATTCTCGCTTGTGTTTGCACTTTTATTAAACCTGTTTCTTATGACCGGCTGCTATGACCAGCGGGAAATCGACGAATTGGCATACCCGATGGCTATTGGCCTTGACGTGGGAGAAGCTAATGAACTCAGGATGACGCTTCAGCTTGCAGTTCCCATTTCCATCGGAGGAGGCAGCAGCGGCAGCAGGGGCGGCAAAGGAGACGGCGGTGGCAATGAAACCACGACGATCATCACGGTAGATACGCCCTCGATATATTCCGGGCTTAACCTGATAAATAATATTATAAGCAAAGAAATTAACGTTTCTCATACTAAAGCGATCATAATGTCAAAGAAATTTGCCGAAATGGGGGTTTCAAAATATTTGCACGCGTTCAAGAGAGGCCGCGAATTCAAGCCGGATATTTTTATTGTCGTTTCCATGGATCCTCCCGAGGAATACCTGAAAGAAACAATGCTTTTGCTGGAAGTAAACCCTTCGAAGTATTATGAGCAAATGTTGGGAAAGAAATTTACTTCATTTTTTCCTAATGTGAGACTGCACAATTTTCATCAAAAATTGGAATGCGATGCGGTAGAGCCGATAGCCATCCTAACGGCATTGAGCAAATACGAAAGCGTTGAGCAGTTTAAAGATTCAATACCCAAAAATGGCAATGCATTTATAGATGAGGGAAGCTACAAAGCCGGCCATATTCCTATTCTTTCAGATAGAAAAAATGAAGTTATGGGAATCGCGGTTTTCAAAGAAGATAAAATGTGCGGGATTCTTAACGGCAAGGAATCCACCTGCATGCAGTTGGTTACGGGAGAATTCAACCATACCTACTGGACTCTGCCGGATCCGCAAGTAGATAATCATATTGTAGTATTAAATATTTTCAGAAGAAAGAGGCCGGTTGTTAAAATCAATATGACCGGCGGAAAAGTGAAAGCTAATATCGGCATAGACCTGGAGGGCGATTTTGTATCTATTCAAAGCGGGCATGAATATGAGAGCCAACCGGAAATAATAGAAAAGAAAGTGGAAGAGATGCTTGAAAAAAGTATTCTCGAGCTTCTGGAAAAGACAAGGGACGAATTTGATTCGGATATTTGTGGGATTGGAAATTTTGTAAAGAAAAAATTCCTGACCTTTGATGAGTGGGAAAAATATAACTGGCGCGATCAGTACAAGTATACCGATTTTGAAGTAGACGTAAATTTCAAGATCAGGCGCACCGGGCTTATTATTAAGACAGGGCGATAATGAATATGAAAAGGGAAAATAAAGCCGGGATACGATGGAGGTATTTATGTGACATTAACAGTGCGGATATTTTTATTTACCTTGATCGGATTGGTAATAATCCATACGTTTAGTTATGGATTATGGAACTGGAAACAAAAAAACAAAACGGGAGCGATATTTGTTTTTCTTCTCTGCATGGCGACAATTGCTTTGCCGGTATATATGATTTTTTCCCGTTCTTGATTGGAAAAGCTGTTCCATAATGATAATATAGTAATATAAATAATTATCGGGGGTAATTCAAATTAAAAAAAGTTATATTGTTGCATCAATAATCCTGGTTTTTGCCCTTTTTACATCATGCGGCTCTCCGGGACAGACGGATGTACCGGCCGCAGGAACCGGTACGGCGGAAAATGCCGATACCTGGCAAATGACCGGATCCGTCGCGCCGGATGGCGCATTGGAAGAACATAACCCGGAATATGAGACGCCTGTGGATGAAAACCAAGCCGATGCAGGAAATGAACATGAAGGCGACTCTGTCATTTCTGAAGGGAATAATGTCCTGCTGCTCCAGAGCGCAAGTGTCGATCTGGATGGAGACGGGGAAAATGAACAGGTGGAAGCCTTGCAAGTTGAACTTCCCCCTGCCGGGGACAATTTGCCCGGGGAAATAGAAGGAAGGCTGATTATAAAGGGCGCCGGCGGGGAAAGACAGGTTCCGTTCTGGAAAAAATCGTCCGTATCGCAGGGACTTTTATCCTCCATGCAGTTTGAGGACCTGGATAATGATGGCGCAAAAGACGTTTTTCTTCTAATACCGGGTTATGGAGCGGCATTTTCCTACTCCAACTACTTTATATACAGCTACAAGAAAAATTTGTCATATTCATTTGCCAGCGACAATACGCTTGCGGAAATCATAGACGGCTTTAAAACCGAACGTGCGGAAGGCAGCGCAAAGCTGAGATTGGTTAATGAAAAATACGGTTTTTCCGCCGAGCTTGATATAGAGTTTATCAACAGCGATCAATCGCTTGAGGAAGCGATGCTTGATTATGTGCAGCGCACATGGATAGACCCTGTTTCGGTTGATATAAGCGAGAGTTCCAGGCTGTCATTGGTAAAGGGAGCGGGCGGCAAGCCCGAGATAAAAGTACCGCTGCCGATATTCGGCATGGCGACGGTCAACATGATCGGGGAATTGGATTTGTTTTACGTGGTGGACGGCAATTTTCAGCCTGTTTTAAAGAGGTTTGAAGTCCTGGATTTTGACGGGGACATTGTCAAAACGGCAGGGAGTTGCATTATAAATTAGCTGCAGCAGGTATGAAAAGATTAGCCGGAATGGATTTTGATAAAAGCGTGTCGATATAATGCCGGTATCTTTTTTGAGATAAAAAAGCACCAAAGCTCGAAAGCCTTGGTACTTCTGGCAGGGGAGACAGGACTCGAACCTGCAGCCGACGGTTTTGGAGACCGCTACTCTACCAATTGCGCTACTCCCCTATGTTTTTCGTTCTTATCAATGATGGCTTTTATATTCTACAATATGCCGCGAGCTTATGTCAATGGTAGCTGATAAATTGGCACTGGATTATTTTTCTATTATTATGATATTATATAATATATGTTCGGCCCGGACAACCGGATGGAGTGAAAAATAAGATGGTAATGAAAATTGGGTTCATAGGTACAGGAAACATGGGTGCGCCGCTGGTTAGAGGAGTAATACGCTCAGGTGCGGCAAGCAGCGAAAATGTAATAGTATTTGACGTTGACCCGTATAAAACCGGGAAACTGTCTAAGGAAACGGGCGTGAAAATCGCGGCCGGATGCGCCGAGCTGGCGTCGGAGTGCGGCTGCATCGTGCTTGCGGTAAAACCGTCAGTCGTCAGGAATGTCCTCGAAGAAATCGGCGGATGTATTACCGACAATACGATAATAATATCTATCGCAGCCGGAATCACTATTTCGTCATTGAAATCCATGATCGGCGAAAACAAGAAAGTGGTGCGCGTTATGCCAAACCTGGCCGTGTCTGTAGGTGAAGGCATGACCCTGGTTTGTTTTGACGGCAATATTTCAGCCGATGAAAGGAAATTAGTGAAAAGCCTTTTTGAAGGTTCCGGAAGGGTCGAGGAACTTGAAGAAAGGCTGATGAGCGAAGTAATTTCGCTGACAGGCAGCAGCCCGGCTTATGTTTTTATGATGATTGAAGCTATGGCGGACGGCGCCGTGCTCCAGGGGATTCCCAGGGCTCTTGCATATAAATTGGCGGCCCAGGCAGTATTGGGCTCGGCCAAAATGGTGCTGGAAACCGGCTTGCACCCGGGCATACTGAAAGACCAGGTTTGTTCGCCTGCCGGTACAACTATTGCAGCGGTGAATTCGCTGGAAAAAAACGGTTTCCGAAATAGCATCATTGAGGCAATGAAGGAATGCACCAGGAGGGCAAAAGAAATATGCCGGGAATCCGAGGGCGGTTAAGCGCATGAATAAAAAAAAGAAAAAGGTTCGGCTTTACACAGACGGGGCATGTTCCGGCAACCCAGGAAAGGGAGGCTGGGGGGCAATATTGATATATGAAGGCCATGAGAAGGAAATATCCGGCTTTGAACCATATACCACGAATAACAGGATGGAACTCAAAGCGGCGGTCGAGGGCTTGAAAGCCTTGAAATATCCGTGTGAAGTGGAATTGTACAGTGACAGCTCCTACCTGGTCGGAGCATTTGAAAATGAGTGGATAAGAAACTGGAAGACGAACGGATGGAAAAACAGCAGCAAGGACGAGGTCAGCAACAGGGACTTGTGGGAGCAGCTGGAAAACCTTGCCAATATACATACAATAAAGTGGATTAAAGTAAAAGGGCATGGCGACAACGAATATAACAACCGCTGCGACAAACTTGCAACAAATGAAATAAAAAAGCATGCAGAACCGGTGAATACCGAAACCGAATAATCACGTTAGCAGCGCGGCCGGTTAATGCAGCCGGCAAATGCATCCGGCAAATGCAACCGGGAAAAAATATATGAACAATAAAACCTTCACGGAGAAAACGATAATGGATTACGAGGAAAAGACAGTTTCCGTAAAGCCCATATATAAAGGCAATATAATTAATGTAGAACTTGTAACCGTGACCCTTCCGGACGGAAGAACAGCTACCCGGGATATAGTAAGGCATCCGGGAGCTTCGGTAATAATTCCGCTTAACGAAAAAGGCGAAATTTACATGGTCAAACAATACCGAAAACCCCTTGAAATGGTTTCTCTTGAGCTGCCGGCAGGAAAGCTCGATCCGGGCGAAGACCCCCTTGACTGTGCCAGGCGTGAACTGATGGAGGAAACAGGATTGAAAGCCAGGGATATTATTTACCTGGCGAGTATACACAGCACCCCCGGTTTTTCCGACGAGGTTTTGCACATGTACGCCGCAGTGGGACTGGCTGAGGGAAAGAGCTGTGCGGATGCGGACGAGTTTATTTCCACGGAAAAGTACAAGGTGGATGATTTGACCGACATGATACTGTCAGGGGAAATAACGGATGCAAAGAGCATTATCGGCATATTCATGGCGGACAAGATTATACGCGGTAAAATTAACATAGATTACCAAAAGGGCTATTCTATCTAGGGAAACATACATTAACCAGCTGAAGCGTCGGATTGCGGAGCAAGTTTTGAACATACAATTTTCGCCCGGAATAGTTTGCAATCAATAGCATATTATGTATTGCAGTTCCTTTTGCTGCTGAAACCGTTATTGGCAAAGTCGAGGGGGGATTTTTTTGAACAAGCCTTTCCGGGTTATTTTGACGGAGCGCATTTCAAACAACCGGAATGCCTTCCTGTTTCTGTTGGCAGCTTTCATCCTGGGCGTCAGTGCCGGAGCGTTTACGGTTAACGGGTTAAGCGCAATGCAAAGAGATGAGCTGACGGATTATTTGCAGGGTTTCCTTCAACTGTTCAGCAATCAGAATGTAAAAAGCAGCGATCTTTTAGCTATCGCATTCGTAGATAATATGAAACTGGTCGGCATTATCTGGATTCTTGGCGTCACTATTATCGGCTTGCCGTTTATTTTTATCATTCTGTGCATACGCGGCTTTATAACAGGTTTCAGCTCCGGCTTTATTATCAGCGCAATGGGGTTGAAGGGAGTTCTTTTTACGGCTCTTACACTGCTTCCTAAAGAAATTATAATAGTACCTTGCCTTATAGCCATAGGCGTCAATGGAATTAATTTTTCAATGCGCATTGCAAAAAGCAAGTCGCCTGAACAAGTTCAAAAGCCAAGCATGAGATCCGAATTTATTTCATACTGTTTTGTAACTGCCCTTTTCAGTTGCATTATATTGGCCGGAATCATATTCGATTCATACATAACCCCGATATTGATAAGGATTATTGCGCCGGTTGCAGGATAATCGGTTTTATGTAAGAAATATTTATTTTTAAGTATAAATATCCTGAAAATGTATATAATATTTACATAAACAATAATATACGGAAGAGGCAATAATATAAAAAGTAATGGGAAATAGTAAGAATACTATTAAATAGCAGAAATTGCTTTTAATATTATATAAAATGTATTAAAATCGATATGATAAGTTTTGCGGAACAACCAATTTTTATTATAAAGAAGGGGAATTGTGCATGGAAGCTTTAGTGCAAAAATTTGTTAACTTCCTGGAAAGGGATAAAAGGCTGTCAATGAATACCCTGCAATCCTACAGGCGTGATATTGAGCAGTACTTTAACTATCTGAACGAGATAAACCTGAAGAATATATCCAGTTCAAACAAAACTACAGTAATTGCATACCTGCTTTACCTGCAAAAGAAGGGACGAGCTACATCGACAATTTCCAGGAATCTTGCATCCATAAGGTCGTTTTACCAGTACATAACGAAAAACAAGCTGATCGACCATGACCCTACCGCAGAATTGGAATCGCCGAAAGTGGAGAAAAAACTGCCGCAGATTCTCTCGCCGGAAGAAGTCGAACTTTTGCTGGAGCAGCCCCAATGCGTGGATCTGAAAGGATATAGGGATAAGGCCATGCTTGAGCTGCTGTATGCGACCGGTATCAGGGTTTCCGAGCTCATACAGCTTGACATGGACGATTTGAACCTTGAGCAAGCATACATAAAATGCAGCAAGGGAGCCCGCGAGCGCATGATACCCATAGGATCCATAGCCATCAAGGCGTTGAAAGAATATATTGAAAAATCGAGGCCCATGCTTGTGCAGAGCAGCGAGGAAACCGCCCTCTTTGTTAATATTAACGGCGGAAGGCTCACAAGGCAGGGTTTCTGGAAAATAATCAAGCAGTATAAAAACCAGGCAAAAATCAATAAGGACATTACGCCTCATACGCTGCGTCATTCATTTGCTGCACACTTGCTGGAGAACGGCGCCGACCTCAGGTCCATCCAGGAAATGCTCGGGCACTCCGATATATCGTCAACGCAGATTTATGCGCAGATTGCCAAGAACCGGATAAAGGAAGTTTATAAGAAAACCCATCCAAGGGCTTAGGTGCTTTGCGGCTGATGTCGCTGTAAGGCTGGCAACCCGCCCCCTGGCGGGTTTTTATATTTCAGGCGGTATTTTTATGAAATGAGTTGTGGTAAAATTTTATATAGCTGCTGTACAGTACCGGTATATGTAAAGGTGATATTAAATGAAACGAGTTATTATAATAGTGATGGACAGCGCAGGCATAGGGGAATTGCCCGATGCGGCGGCATACGGCGATGAGGGCAGCAACACCCTTGGCAACATTGCGGCCGCGGTGGAAGGTTTTTCGCTGCCTAACCTTGAAAAACTGGGATTAGGGCGGATAGACGGAGTAACGAACTACAAGCCCGTGGAAAATCCCATGGGATGCTATGGAAAGATGATTGAACGCTCGGCGGGGAAGGATACCACTACGGGACACTGGGAGATAGCGGGAATTATTCTCGATAAACCTTTTCCTGTATATCCGGACGGTTTTCCCGAGGAAATCATAACCCGGTTTGAGGAAAGGATAGGGACAAAGACAATCGGCAATTATGCAGCTTCCGGGACAGAAATAATAAGTAAGTTAGGACAACAGCATGTAAAGACGGGCTATCCGATTGTATATACCTCGGCCGACAGCGTGTTCCAGGTGGCTGCGCACGAGGAAGTCATCCCGGTTGAAAAGCTTTACCGGATTTGCATGATAGCAAGGGAAATCCTTACGGGTGATCATGCGGTGGGAAGAGTTATTGCCCGTCCGTTTGAGGGAACCGCGGGCAATTTCAGGCGAACCCCGAGAAGGCGGGATTTTTCATTGAAACCTGTAAAAAAGACAATACTCGATTACATTGCGGAAAACGGCATGGAAGTCAAGGCAGTCGGGAAAATCGAGGACATATTCGCCGGACAAGGAATTACGGAATCAATCCACACAAAGGGAAATACCGACGGCATTGACAAGACGATTGATTTTATAAAACAGAGGTTTGACGGCCTGGTGTTTACCAACCTGGTCGAATTTGACATGCTTTACGGGCACAGGAACAATGCCCGGGGGTATGCCGAAGCGTTATTGCAGTTTGATGAAAGGATACCGGAAATAATAGATGAGCTTCACGAGCAGGATATCCTGATGATAACGGCCGACCACGGCTGCGACCCGACGACCAGCAGCACCGATCATTCAAGGGAATACGTTCCGCTGCTCGTGTACGGAAAACAGTTGAAAAGAGGAATAAACCTGGGCACAAGGATGACGTTTTCGGACATAGCGCGGACAGTGGCGGATATACTGGGAATAGATGCGAGTTTCGAGGCGGACAGTTTTTACAGGGATGTGGTTTTATGAGGATTGTAGATATTATAGAGAAAAAACGAGACGGCAAAGAACTCACCCGCGAGGAGTTGGGATATTTCATCAAGGGTTGCCTGGATGGAAGCATTCCTGATTACCAGGCGGCGGCGCTTGTCATGGCAATCTTCATAAAAGGGCTGAATTCCGAGGAGACAGCCGCGCTAACGGAAATAATGGCAGATTCCGGTGAAAGAGCGGATCTTTCAGCCATTCCCGGCATAAAGGTGGATAAGCACAGTACGGGGGGTGTGGGAGACAAAACAACGCTTATTGTCGCGCCGATTGTTGCCGCGTGCGGAGTGCCCGTAGCCAAAATGTCGGGCAGGGGTCTTGGATTTACCGGGGGCACTATTGACAAGCTTGAGTCTATAAAAGGACTTCGTACACAGCTTAGCATGGAAGAATTTATTGGCAACGTCAGGGAAATAGGCATTGCCATTGCAAGCCAGACAGGAAACCTGGCCCCGGCTGATAAAAAGCTATATGCCCTCAGGGATGTTACGGCGACGGTAAACAGCATACCCCTGATAGCCAGCAGCATCATGAGCAAGAAAATTGCTTCCGGAGCTGATAAAATACTTCTTGACGTAAAAACCGGGAGCGGCGCATTTATGAAAACGATAGACGATTCAATTGCATTGGCCCGTGAAATGGTTTCCATCGGTGAGCTTGCCGGAAAAAAAACGGTAGCGCTTGTTACGGATATGGATTCGCCGCTTGGAAATGCCATAGGAAACTCGCTGGAAGTAAAAGAAGCGGTAATGGCTCTCAAGGGACGTGGACCCAAAGATATTGAAACAATAACAATCGAGCTGGCCGCAAGGATGCTCGAACTGGCAGGAAAGGGGACGATTGATCGGTGCAGGGAGTTGGCCCGCGGCAGCATCAGCAGCGGATGCGCTTTGAAGAAGCTTGGCGAGATGTCGGCCAGGCAGGGCGCCATGTATATGCCATGGGATGAAAAGGCTTTTGATAATGCGCCGGTTATTGAAAATGTAATGGCTCCGTTTGACGGATATGTCTCTTCCATAGATGCTGAACTTGTGGGGAAAGCGTCGATGATTCTGGGAGCCGGCCGCGAGAAACTGGAAAGCTCCATAGATTATGCCGCAGGCATAATTTTGCACAGGAAAAGGGGCGACAGAATCGAAAAAGGCGACATAATAGCATCGCTGCATACTTCGATGCCTGAAAAGCTGCCCGAAGCGAGAGAATTAATGCTGGAAGCTTACGCGTTTTCGCAGGAAGAGCCGGAACAAAAGCCCTTGATACTGGCTTATGTCGACGGCGGCAAAATTGAAAGATACTGAGCCTGTAATTTCCGCTGAATAAAACTTTATCAATACTCCGCAGGTTCACAGAATATACTGCCATTTCCCGGCATAACTTTTATTATAGAAAGAAAAGAACCGGCAAGAGGTGTTGATTATGCTGAGAAAGGCTGTATTGTTGATTCTTTGCGTATATGCAATTTCTTTATTTTCTTCAATAATTCCGGTTAATGCCGCTTCGAGTGATATTGCAGAATATGACGCGGTAACGGTTGCGAAAATAGTAAGCAATACTTCACTTACCGATCTTAAGGCCAAGGCGGTCATACTTGTCGACCACAGCACCGGCAAGGTATTGCTTGAGAAAAACAGCCATGAAAAGCTGCCTATTGCGAGCATAACGAAAATAATGTCGATGCTCCTGGTAATGGAAGCAATCGATTCGGGCATTATATCATATGATACCAAGGTCAAGGTCAGCGAGCATTCCTGGAGCATGGGAGGCTCGCAGGTATGGCTGGAACCGGGAGAAGTGTTTACCGTTGACGAATTATTCAAGGCAGTTGCGATTCATTCCGCGAACGACGCGACCGTGGCGCTGGCCGAGGCCATAGCCGGGAGCGAGGAAGCATTTGTAGCCATGATGAACCAAAAAGCAAAAGAGCTTGGAATGAATGACACAAATTTTCTCGATTGCTCCGGACTGACGGATGTTGGCCATTACAGCAGCGCATATGATGTAGCCATTATGTCGAGAGAACTGCTTATGAAGCATCCTGAAGTAACGAAATATACAACAATCTGGCATGACGAGTTCCGTGTAAATGTTCCCGGGAAAAAACCGGTTTCCCTTGATAATACAAATAAGCTCGTCAGGTTTTATGAAGGCACGGTCGGGCTGAAAACCGGCTATACCGGGGCAGCCGGGCATTGCCTTGCCGCATCGGCCGTCAGGGGAGGGCAGCAGCTTATTTCAGTCGTGCTTGGCGAGCCGGATTCCAATACACGGTTTGCAGAGAGCAGGAAGCTCCTGGATTACGGGTTTGCAAACTTCGAGACGGTGCTTGTCAACAATATGGGTGAGAAAGTCCAGGACGTCCAGGTCAGGAAAGGCATGAAGCCTGTGGTAACTGTCGTGTATGAAAAAGATGTCAAGCTGCTTTTGAAAAAAGGCGAGAAGGGTAAAATAGAGAGGGTTGCAGCCATAAAGCCCGATCTGACCGCTCCCGTGAAGGCGGGGCAAAAAATAGGAGAGGTGACATACATGGTTTCAGGAAACGAGGTGGGAAAGGCAAACCTTGTAGCCGGGACAGATGTGCAGAAAGCTTCGTTCCTCAGGTTGTTCGTAAAACTTGCGGAAGAGTGGTTCAAAATGGGCAGGATAATTGAATAAGAGGGGAATATTGTTTATCTTGCAGACGTTTGGGGATAAATTCTGGTATAATGTTAATGTGAAATGCACTAAGGAGAATACTTAATGAGAAGCGAAATAATGCTGTATATATATGCGATACCTGCGATACTGATATCACTCAGCTTCCACGAAATGTCACACGCTTACGCATCTTACAGGCAGGGCGATCCGACCGCGAAAAGACTTGGGAGACTGACAATGAACCCTTTGAAGCATCTTGACCCGGTCGGAACGCTTATGTTAATCGTATCGATGGTTAAAGGGTTCGGCTTCGGGTGGGCTAAGCCTGTGCCCATCGACCCGACCTATTACAGGAACCAGAGACGCGGGACCATTATTGTAAGCCTGGCAGGTCCCGTTTCAAACCTGCTGCTTGCATTTATATTTTCAATTCCGATGGCATATATCGCAATAAAAAATGGCTATACCCCGGTTGTGGCGTATAATACCAGCGTCGCCATATTTGGCGCGAATTACTCGTTTGAGGCCATACTCTTTAATATAAGCAGGTTTTTTTACATTATAAATATTGGGCTTGCGACCTTCAACATACTTCCGGTTCCGCCGCTGGACGGTTCAAAAATACTGACCGCGATATTGCCCGTGGATTTGTACTTTAAACTGCTGCGGTACGAGCGTTATATCGGCCTGGTATTCCTGGGACTGATACTTGTTATGCCCGGCATACTTTACACGGTGCTGACGCCTGTCAAAAGGCTTTTTGAAGTTATCCTGCGGCTTGTTGCAATGCCAATACTGGGCTTGCTGACGTGATTCCACGCTTTTGATTCGCATTTTGTTGACATGGCCGCATGCAATAATTAAAATAAGTAAAAGGCGATAGCTTTGTTTTTTAGTAAACAAGCAGAAATAGTATACGGGCTTTCATATTTTGGACCGGAAAGAGAGGCAAAAATGGGCAAGGACATAATGCTTAGCGGTATGAGACCCACGGGTGCGCTGCACCTGGGGAATTACTTCGGAGCGCTCGAAAACTGGGTCAGGCTCCAGGATGAATATAAGTGCTATTACTTTGTTGCCGATTGGCATGCGCTTACGACAGGGTACGAAGACACATCTTCCATGAAAGAGTTCATAAACGAAATGGTAGTAGATTGGCTCAGCGCGGGACTTGATCCTGAAAAATGCACCATCTTCATCCAGTCTTCAGTAAAGGAGCACGCGGAGCTGCATCTTTTGTTTTCCATGTTCACACCGCTGTCATGGCTTTATAGGTGCCCTACTTACAAGGACCAGTTATCCGAATTGAAGGAAAAAAATATAGCAACTTACGGTTTTCTCGGGTATCCGTGCCTCCAGGCCGCAGATATCCTGATATACAAGGCTAATGCGGTTCCCGTGGGCGAAGACCAGGTGCCGCATATCGAGCTTACAAGGGAAATAGCAAGACGATTCAATTTCCTGTACGGCGAAGTTTTTCCAGAACCCGCGGCTTTGCTTACAAAAGCAAAGGTGCTTCCGGGTACGGACGGCAGGAAGATGAGCAAAAGCTACAACAATACCATAGCTCTTTCCGACGACCCCGAAACCGTGCGGAAAAAAGTCATGTCGATGATCACGGATCCTGCGAGAATCAGGAAGGATGATCCCGGTCACCCTGAAATCTGCGCGGTATTTGCGTTTCACAAGGTATTCAGTGAGGAAAGCGTCCAGGAAACGGAACAGCTGTGCAAATCGGGCGGTATAGGTTGCGTGCAGTGCAAAAAAAATCTTGCGAACAGGATGGCTGAAGTTTTAAGCCCGATATACGAAAAGCGGCAGGAATTGCTGAAGAAACCCGGTTTTATTAGGGAAATCGTTGAAGACGGCAATTGCAGGGCAAGGGCAATTGCGCAGAAAACCATGGAAGAAGTCAGAAAAGCCATGAAAATAGATTGGTAGGAAACGGCGGCAGCAAAAGAAAAGCCAAGGGAGGGAACCTGCCCTGGAAAGCGTATTAACAAATGCCTGCAAAATCAAGATAGACAATTTCGAAGGCCCGTTTGACTTGCTTTTTCACTTGATTGAGAAAAACAAGTTTAATATATATGACATCCCTATCAATATTATAACCGACCAGTACATGGAATACCTGTTCGCGATGCGGGAGCTTGACCTGGAAATTGCCAGCGAATTCCTGGTCATGGCTGCCACGTTATTGCACATCAAGTCACGTATGCTCCTGCCCGCAAGGAATGAAAAAGAGCCGGAAGAAACGGACCCCAGGGAAGAACTGGTTATGAGACTCCTTGAATACAGGAAATTTAAGGATTTTGCCTCCGTTTTAAAACAGCGCGAGCTTGAATGGTCAAAGATATTTTACAAGCTTCCTGAAATAATAGAATATGACGCCAGGGACGAGGTACTGGATCTGGCGCCGGGCGAATTGGTCAGGGTTTATTCGGAGTTGCTTGCTAAAAACAGGCGGAAAATAAACCCAAATGCCGGTTTAAACCGCGTAATACAGCTTGAAAAAGTCTCATTAAGAAGCAAAATGCGGGAAATAATAAGAGAACTTTTGAAAAAGAGCCGCTTGAAGTTCTCCGAACTGTTCTCTTTCAGAATAAAGTCTGCCGCCGATATCGTGATGGGATTTATGGCCGCGCTTGAGCTTGCAAGGATGAAAAAAATAAAGCTCATTCAGAAAAAAATGTTTGGCGAGATTTATATAGACAAAGTTGACCAGGAATCCGAAATACCGGGATTTGAGCAGGAAAAACTGGACAACATGGCGTAAACGATTTGCAATTGCAAACAGCCGGAATAACCGGCCGGTTAATTAAATACTACATAAGGAAGTAAATCGGGACTATGGAAATAAAAGAAATAGAAGCTATTATCGAAGGTGTGCTTTTTGCTGCCGGAGACCCGGTGTCTCTGGATAAGCTGTCGGAAATACTTGGACTGGACAAAAAAACCACCCGCCTCATTCTGAATAACATGGCGGCATCGATGCTGAATTCAAAGAGAGGCCTGATGATTAGGGAGATTGACGGCTCTTTCCAGTTATGCACGAAACCTGAGCATTACGAATACATAAGGAAACTGGCGGAGCCGAGACAGAAACAGGCCCTTTCACAGGCAGCGTATGAGACATTGGCTATTATAGCGTACAACCAGCCGGTTACCAGGGCACGGATAGAGATGATTCGAGGGGTCAACTCCGATAGCGCTATTACGCGGCTGATTGAGCGAAACCTGGTTAAAGAAGCCGGAAGGCTTGATGCGCCCGGCAGGCCGCTTCTGTACGAAACGACCGAGGAATTCCTTCGAAGCTTCGGTTTTAAATCCCTTCGTGACCTTCCCATTATCGAGCTTGATAACCTTTCCCAGGAAGATATCAATTATGCCGGCGCATTGACGGGCGACACGGCGGAATGAAAAGCGTAGAAATGGAAAAAATAAAAGTGTAATAAGAAAAAGCTCTTTTTTCCGTGTGTTGAGGTTCTCTATGCGTTATTTGGCTTTATTGTTGCTACTGGTTCCGTTCCTGGCCGTTTATTTCAGTGTCAGAATAAAGGCTGCGATCATTTATACGCGCAATGAACGGGAAGAATGGCTGAAATTTGTCTTTTACACCGGCAAAGGTCATTGGCGCCATGAATACAGGGTTCCTCTCGCTAAAAAGGAAGGGGACAAAATCAGGTTCAAGCTCGTAAAGGGGCAAGGCCGCGAAATGCGCGGCGGCACGGAGGAGAATGAAAGGCTGATGCCTTTGGATATAATTAAAAAATTCAACAGCGTAAGGATGTATCTAAAGGACCATGGCGATTTATTAGAAGATATAAAGAATTATTTAAATAAGAATAATATAAATGCGGAATTTAAAATAAAACTTAGGCAGGGAACTGGCGATGCTGCACTGACAGGCCTGACCTGCGGATTATTATGGGCCGCGGCCGGAATCCTGACAGCTCATATTTCAAGGCATATAAAATTGTTCAAAAACAGGGCAAGCATCGTGCCCTGCTATGATAAAAGCATGTTTGAAGTTGACGCAAGCTGCATATTTCACGTCAGATTAGTCCATATTATAGTTGTATTGAAAAAAATATACTACGCGAAATTTTTCATTAAATCAAAGATGACAGGTGGTGAAGTCAGTGGCTGAACAACAACATCCCATAGAAGCATTGATGACGACGGCAATGGAAAGCATCAAGCAAATGGTGGATGTCAATACGATAGTCGGCGATGCGGTGCAAGCGCCGGACGGGACCGTAATAATCCCGATTTCAAAAGTAACATTCGGTTTTGCTGCAGGCGGAGGGGAATACGAATACCAGGAAGATACGGAAGAGGCTGAAAACGACCGCATGGGCAACGAAGATAACGGTGAAAATTCGAACAAGTTTCCGTTTGCCGGCGGCAGCGGAGCGGGAGTCAGCATCAATCCAGTGGCGTTCATGGTGGCCGGAAACGGACATATAAAGCTCCTGCCCGTGAATATAAATTCAACGGCCGACAAGATACTGGATTTGGTGCCGGAATTATTGTGCAGGCTGGAAAGCTTGTGTAAAAAAAGAGTGTCGGTGAAGAAGGAAAAGGAAAAAGTAGAAAAGGGAGAAAAGGGCGAGAAGGAAGAAAAGGAAGAAGACGAATAAACAGCGCTTCCGGTATTTTAAACGTAGAAAGGCCATAAACCGGATTTGTAAATCAGATTTCCGGGGTATGGCTTTTTCTGCTTTTTATTGATATATTTTATGCGTAAGATGATAGTATTTTGATATGGGAAGGCAGGCAACATGAAAGAAATCAGGCTGCAAAAATATCTCGCGGATTGCGGGGTGGCTTCCAGGCGCAAATGTGAAGAACTGATTTCACAGGGCAGGGTGCAGGTTGACGGACGGGTAGTTACCGAGCTGGGATTCAAAATCAAGGGCAATGAAATAATCAAGGTTGACGGCTCAGAAATCAGAAGCGGGCAGAAAAAGGTTTATATATTGCTCAATAAGCCGGAAGGATATATATCATCCGTTAAGGACCAGTTTTCGAGGAAAACGGTTCTGGACCTGGTCGGCAATGTGAGGGAGCGGATATATCCCGTAGGAAGGCTGGACTATGATACTTCGGGCCTGATCATACTGACGAACGACGGTGAATTTGCAAACAGGATAATGCATCCGAGACATGGGCTTAAAAAGACATACCGGGCTGTCATAAACGGTCCGTTAAGTTCAAAAGAGGCCGAAATCCTTGGGAAAGGCGTGGAAATCGATGATTATATAACGGCGCCGGCTGACGTTCGGATAATAAGCTCGGGCCCGCATGGATCGGTCGTGGAAATAAGCATTCACGAGGGGAAGAACAGGCAGGTCAGGAGGATGTTCGAGGCGCTGGGACATCGTGTGATAAAGCTGAAAAGGATTGCGATAGGCCCCATTGCCATAAATGGACTTGGCGAGGGCAAGTGGAGACACTTGAGCAAAAATGAAATAGAATCGTTACAATCCTTGCAACACAGAACTTGACGCGTATTGATAAAGATGTTAAAATATTATCAAATAAAGGGGAGTAGCTTGTAAGTTATAAAGCCAACAATCGGCATAGAATAGGCCTGGTTTTATACTCCACAGTGAAAGCAAGACCTTTACACGTTCAACGGCGAATGAACGGAGATAAAGGTTTTTTTATGGGTTTCCCGGGTTTATTGAAAAATCCGGTTAAATGTTATATAATTTAGATATTTAGTACCTGGTAATAATACCATATATTAATTATGACGCAACAATTTATTTGACGAGGTGGATGTGAATGGGAACTATTGAAAAGATCAAAGACCTCCAATTGCGCAGGCAAAGACTCGAAACAGGAGGCGGCCCGGAAAGGATCGCAAAACAGCACGAATCGGGGAAGCTTACGGCAAGGGAAAGAATCGAGATGCTGTTTGATGCAGGTTCTTTTGTAGAAGTCGATGCATTTGTTGAGACCAGGGCAATCGATTTCGGAATGCAGAATAAAAAGGTGCCTGGTGACGGAGTAGTCACGGGTTACGGGACCATCGACGGCAGACCCGTTTTCATATCATCACAAGATTTCACCGTTATCGGCGGCTCACTTGGAGAAGCGCATGCCCGGAAGATTGTCAAGGTTATGGATATGGCGATGAAAGTCGGCGCTCCGTTTATCAGCATTAATGATTCCGGCGGAGCCAGGATAGAAGAAGGCATTGATGCATTGAGCGGGTATGGGGAAATTTTCTTCAGAAATACCCTCGCTTCAGGCGTAATACCACAAATCTCGGTTATCATGGGGCCGTGCGCGGGCGGAGCGGTATATTCCCCGGCGATAACCGATTTTATATTCATGGTGGACAAAACAAGCTACATGTTCATTACCGGGCCGCAGGTAATAAAATCGGTGACGGGCGAAGACGTTACTTTTGAAACTCTCGGAGGATCCGAGGTACATAATGCCAAGAGCGGCGTGGCCCATTTCAGGAGCGCAAATGAAGAAGAGTGCCTGAAGGAAATCAGGAGGCTTATCGGTTTCCTCCCGGACAACAACCTGACTGATCCGCCGGTTGTAAAATCAAACGATGATTTGAACAGGATAGATGAAAGACTTCTTGATTTGTTACCGGACAATTCAAACAAGCCCTATGACATGATGGATATAATTTTAAGCGTTGTGGACAACAGGGATTTTCTCGAGGTGCAGAAACACTTTGCCCAGAACATCATTGTAGGGTTCGGAAGGCTGAACGGGAAAACCGTCGGTATTGTGGCAAACCAGCCGAAAGTCCTGGCAGGAGTTCTCGATGTCAATTCATCGGATAAAGGAGCAAGGTTTATCCGGTTCTGCGATGCATTCAACATTCCGATTGTTTCATTTACCGACACGGCAGGCTATCTTCCCGGAACAGGCCAGGAATACAGCGGTGTTATCAGGCATGGGGCAAAAATGCTTTATGCGTTCTCCGAAGCGACCGTTCCCAAAATCAATGTTATTGTCAGAAAAGCTTACGGCGGAGCATATATTGCCATGAACAGCAAGCACCTCGGCGCTGATGCCGTATTTGCATGGCCAAGCGCCGAAATAGCGGTTATGGGTCCGGAAGGTGCTGCCAATATAATTTTCCGGAAGGAAATTGCCGCCGCCGAAGACGCTATTGCAACCAGGGAGCAAAAGATAGCCGAATACCGGGAAAAATTCTCGAATCCCTATATAGCAGCGGCCAGGGGATACGTAGACGACGTGATAGATCCCGCAACGACCCGCTGCAGGCTGATCAATGCGCTTGAGATGCTTGCGGGCAAAAGGGAGAACAGGCCGGCCAAAAAACACGGGAATATTCCGCTGTAATACGGAGGTGCGGTATGAACGGAAACGGCAAAAAGAATATCGATAGTGAAATAATAGCTGTTATAGCGGCAGCCATCGCAGCGATTAAAACCCGTCCGGGATACAGGCTTGTTGTGAGATCCATGAGACAGGTTCCGCAGTCGTCCCCGGTATGGAATATAGCAGGCAGGCTCGAACGCCTGGGCAGAAAGATTAATGCATAAAATGTTTTAATATTTATGAATCATATTTGGAGGGAAAATGATCATGAAAAAGTTTTTAATAAAAGTTAACGGCAACGAATACGAAGTTGAAGTGGAAGAAATACTTGAAGGGACATCCTATGTGAGTGAAAATGCGGCGACGCCGGCGCCGGTCAGCGCTCCTGCAAAGCAGGCGCCTTCAGCGAGCATGGCGCAGCCGGAAAAAGCAGCGAAGCCCGCATCAAACGGCAAAACAGGGTCAATTAAAATTACGGCTCCAATGCCCGGGACTATTCTCAAGGTTGTTGCAAACGTAGGGGATAGCCTGAAGAGGGGCGATGTAGTATTGGTCCTTGAAGCCATGAAGATGGAAAATGAAATCGTCGCGCCTTCTGACGGAGTCGTTGTTTCCATCAACGTGGACAGGGGCGCTTCGGTAAATGCCGGAGATTTATTGGCATCGTTGGATTAGGAGGGAAAACGAATGAGAAGGGTGAAAATAACCGAAACCATACTCAGGGATGCCCATCAGTCTTTAATCGCCACCAGGATGAGTACCGGCGACATGCTTGATATATTGGAAAAGCTGGATGATATAGGCTTCAATTCGCTGGAATGCTGGGGAGGCGCCACGTTCGATTCATGCCTGAGGTTTTTGAACGAGGACCCGTGGGAAAGGCTCAGGAAGATAAGGGACAGGGTAAAGAAAACAAAGCTCCAGATGCTGCTCAGGGGCCAGAATTTGCTTGGCTACAAGCATTATGCCGACGACGTGGTGGAATATTTCGTAAGGAAATCAATAGCCAACGGTATTGACATAATAAGAATATTTGACGCCCTTAACGACGTCAGGAATATAGAAGCTTC
>JBLNDI010000013.1:0-5989 GCA_050261495.1 Bacillota bacterium | reverse complement strand
GAACCGTCCCCTGTATTACTGCCTTACAAGCCGTTCTAACCGCTTTTACTGGGATGCATTAAAAATTGTCTTCTTTCGGCGCATCGACACGCTCAGCAATATGCCGACGTTTAGGAAATTGGCTATTAGCGAACTGTTGCCCTGGCTCACAAACGGAAGAGGTATGCCCGTGACCGGCATGACGCCGATACTCATGCCTATATTTTCAATAAAGTGAAATCCAAGCATGGATATAATGCAGACCACCATGAATGAGCCATAATCATCCCTTGAATTCATGGCAATATAGATGCCCCGCAGCAATATAAAGAAGATGATGGCAATTACGACAACCGAACCGACAAAACCTAGTTCCTCGCCTATGACTGAAAAAATGAAATCGTTTACCTTTTTCGGTACATTGATTCTGCTTAAGACAGGGCTTCCCTCCTGCGTCCTGAGGCCGTGGAAAAGCCCTTTCCCGAAGATTTGGCCCGACCCTATCGCCATCTTGGAACGGTACACTTGGAGGCCGTCTCCCAACAAATCCGTCTCGGGGTTAAGAAAAGTGATGATCCTGTTCCTGATATGGGAATTTTCAGGAATGACAAACAGCCACAGTATCGGCGCCGCGACGGCAAAAGCTCCGAGCGAAACCAGGAAATACTTGTACGGTATACCGTAAATAAAGAGCATAACAACAAAAGAAAAAATAAAAACCATTGCCGTCCCGATATCGGGCTGCAGCAGTACCAGCCCGATCGGAAGCATGGAATAGAATATAAGTTTGATAACATTCTTCGCTATATCTTTGCCTTCCCTGAGCCGTTCAAAAAATACAGGAACCACAACGGCAAAAGCGACCTTGGCCAGTTCGGAAGGCTGGAATTCAACGCCTATGATCGGGACATGAAGCCAGCTCTGGCTGCCGCCATGTTCCACCCCGAACAGCAGCACGAGCACAAGAAAGATAATGCTGGCAATATACAGCATAATCCCGAGCACTTTAAAATCCTTGTAATCTATCGTGCTGATAATAACCGCCAGGATTGCGCCTACAACAAAACAAACAACCTGTTTGAGCCACATTCCCGTAACGCTTTGAACACCTATGGCGCTTCTCAACACCAATATGCCGATAAACGACAAGAGCATAACGGCAACAAAAAGCGGATAGTCAAACTGCTTAATATAATTGATACCTTTTGTTTTCTCAACAAAATACATTATATCCACCTTTGCGTCTTTTGGCCTGCATCTGCGCCCGGTCGGCCGCTTGCTGCAAAAACAAGGAAAATCAGGCGAATTTGCCTGATTGGATCTTGTATAAGGCAACAATTAGCTTGTCCAATTCAACGCTTATTTTATAAATTTCATTAAAACTGGCTCCCAAATCAATAAGCCTTCCCATTTCGCTTTTCAAAGCTTCAATTTCATCCTTTAATGCCCGAGGATCCAACTCACTACCCTTTCTTCTATCTAATGTTCATTTTGTGCGGATTTTCTCCCGGCTTTTTTCTCTTATTCCTGCCCCTCCTGGGCTTTTTCATTTTCTTCCTCGTGTACTTGTTCTTCCTGCGGTTTTTCTTCCTTTTTCTTTTCTTCCTTCTCTTCTTTCTCTTGCTCTTCTATCTCTTCTGCCTCCTGCGCTTGCTCATCCTTCTCCATTTTCTCCTGGTCTTCCTCTTCCAGCGATTTTTCCTCATGCGTTTCTTCCCGGGCTTCTTCCTCCTGTTCCTGTTCTTCACGCTCTCTTTCCTCTTGCTCCTTTATTTTCATCAAGAGCGTTCCGTAATTGCTCTGCCCCAGGACCACACGTTCTCTTTCCTCTTTCTTCCTTTTTCCTCCTGTTCTCCTGTAAATGAACAACGGAACAAATATAAGAACCAGGATGGCAGAAAGCAGCTGCGATACGCGGAAAGGTCCCAGCATAAGGCTGTCTGTCCTCAAGCCTTCGATTGCGAATCTGCCGGCGCCGTACAGGATAAGGTACAAGGATAGTACCTCTCCGTTCAGCTTTTTTTTCTTTCTGAAATATAACAGGATAAAGAAAATCGCAAAATCCAGCAATGATTCATATAAAAATGTCGGGTGGACGCCATACTTGTTTAAATCGGCAACCCCCTCCCCAAGGAGGTATTTATCCGGTTCGGTCCCGTTCATGCGCCAGGGAAGGTCCGTTTTCGTGCCGAAAGCCTCCTGGTTCACGAAATTTCCCCAACGGCCAATAGCTTGTCCAAGAACAAGGTACGGTATACAAAAATCGGCGATATGTAAAAAGGAGAGCTTCTTCTTCCTGGTATAAAGCCAGGCTGCCAGCAAGGCGCCGATAACAGCGCCGTATATTGCAAGACCGCCGTCCCTGATTTTGAAAATGTCAATAAGGTTATCCTTGTACTGGTCCCAGCTGAATATTACATAGTATATCCTGGCGAAAATAATCGCCGCCGGCGCTGCTACCAGTACCATATCCAATACCGTATCGGGGTCTATCCTGTATTTTCTGCTGTTTCTAAGCGCCAGCAGCACGGCTGTTAAGAAACCCAGCGAAATTATTATTCCGTACCAGTAAATCGGAAAGCCGAAAACTTCGAACGGCCACCTTCTTAATTCAAATTCCAACCCCAGTCCCGGGAACCTGACATTCATAAAAAATCCTCCCGTTTAAGCGGGCCTGACCACGGACAATGCGAGGTTGTCAGGCCTGAAATGCTCCTCGAATATTTCAGTTACGTATTTCAGTGTTATTTTATCATAAACTTGTAAATAGTCAAATACATTGACTCCCTTGAAATGAACCGATATAAACAAATGCGAAACCCTTTCCACCGAGTTGAACTGTCTCATATATCTGCCCATGGCAGATTTTAAAAGCCTTTCGTAAGCCTCTGCATCAAGTCCCGTTTTTCTCATGCTGTCAACGGCCTGGCAAAACCTGTCCCGGACCTTCAGCGGGTCGGGTGATTCGCCGCCCATCACTGAAAATGCATAGCCTTTCTCAATAGTAAAATCAGTTTCAAACGTTGCATTCAGCAAGCCTTCTTCGTACAATTGCTCATAAAGAACCGAGCTCCTGCCGATCAGCATATCAAGCAACAGCTTTACCGCAACCTCGTGCATCAATATGTCGGTTCCGGATTCGCCGATCCGGTTGTCCTTGTATCCCATCTGGAAAATGGGCATGGATACGGCCAATGACTGCTCAACATAGTCCTTGTTGATCTTGCCGGGCTCATCAGGGTATATCCTGTGAATTTCCGGTTTTGCATCCTTCTTTATTATGGAAGCCTCGACCATGCTGAAAACACTGTCGGGATCAACATCTCCGATGGCGAGAATGCTCATGTTCGAAGGGTGGTAAAACGTGTTGTAGCACATATACAACGTATCCCTGTTGATTTTCGAGATGCTCTCGATCGTACCTGCAATATCGATCCTGACCGGCATTTTTTCATAAAGCGCTCCGAGCAGGTTGAAAAACGACCTCCATCCGGGGTTGTCCTGGTACATCATGATTTCCTGGCCTATTATCCCCTTTTCCTTTTCCACGCTCTCATCCGTAATATAGGGATTTTGCACATAATTCAGCAGCAGCTTGAAATTTTCCTCGAACCGGTCGGTGCAGGAAAAGTGATATACCGTCTGGTTAAACCCCGTATAGGCATTCGGGTTGGAACCGAGTTTGGAGAATTTATCCATCACGTTCCCGTCTTCCTGCTCAAACAACTTATGCTCAAGGAAATGCGCTATCCCGTCCGGCACACGCGTAGGCTTCTTTTCTCCCGGAACAATAAATTCGTTGTCTATGGACCCGTAGTTGGTCGCAAATGCCGCATGTTTCTTTGAATAACCTTTTTTCGGCAAAACAAAGGCATCAAGCCCGCTTGAATGTTCATAACGGTAAAGCGTCTCTCCCGCCCTGTCGTACTTGATCTTATCAATAAGCATCGGAACATCTCCTTTTCAATCTTGCTAATGCTCTAATATGCCGCTGCACCACACATTCAGCCGGCGCTTTTACGGCGACGTGAGAAAATAGACGGTTTCAAGGACAATATCTTTAGCTGTCCGAGCAACATCTTCTTTCGTAACCTTTTTAACATTTTCAATTATGTCCGCAAAATTATCCCCTGAGCCGGAAATTGCCTGGCCAAGGTAAAAATCGACAATTCCGGCCTGGCTGTCCGCCAATGATTTGATCCCGGTCTCAATGCTCTTTACCGAGGCTTCAATTTCATATTCGGATATGGCGCCATTTTTAATTTCCTCGAGCTGTTTTTGAATTATATCAAGCGCTTTATCTTTATTCCCGGTTTCTATGCCGCTGCTGACAATCATCAAGCCCTTGAATTTTTCAAGGCGGGAATACGCGTAATAGGCCATGCTTGCCTTTTCCCTGACATTTTGGAACAGTTTAGAATGTATTCCTCCCCCAAGTATGCTGTTATAAACCATCAGGTTGTAAAATGCGCTGCCGCCGGGCGCCGTGTTGGTCCTGAAACCAAGGCAGAGCTTTCCCTGGGTGACGTTCATGGTTTCGGTCACATGCCTTGGTTCAACATTCCTCTTCTGCATAAACCCGTCGCCCAACTGCACCAGGTTTTTGCGCTCAAGCCCGGAAAGCGCATCGACAACCATTTCCGTCTCCCTGCCGGTTATGTCTCCGACAAGATAAACGTTAAGCGGATACGACTCCAGCATAACCTTGTAACGGTCGGTCAGTTCCCCGGCGCTCATCGAATCAAGGTCGCTTACAAAACCATATTCATAAATACTGTATGGTTCCTCCCTGCAGACCTCTTCCAGGCACCTATCGACGCTGTACTGCATTTTGTCGTTTACCCTGCTTTCAATCAGCATTCTTAGTTTGTCCTTCTCCTGGCCCAGGTATTTCTCGCTGAACCGGCCGTTTTCCAGCGCCGGCTTCGAGATAATGCCGTATAAAAGATTGAATCCTGCTGCAAACGTGTCGCTGCCACCAGGTATATATTTACTTGAAAGAAACTCCGTATAGAAATGGAGCAGGTGCCTTTCGCCTTTCTTCGAAACACCGCAGTCAAAACTGGCTCCGTAAAGCTTTTCCAGTCCCATGGCGATATCCCTGGACGTTGGGTAGTCTTCGCTGCCACGCCTGATAACGGCCGGCAGCATGGCGTTTTTCGTCACGTTTTCCCTCGCCAGGTTGTCCTGGAAATAGAAATGGATGCTGCTTGTTTTGAACTTATCCGACCTTATCACGTATATATCAATACCATTAAAAGAAGCCGCCCTGATGGCCTGTTCGGCGCCTGATCCTTTATCCATCATTACCTCCCTCTTCCGTTTGCACGGATTCAAACCAGTATGGCGATACGCCTCCATCCATTGCCGGCGATACATATGCCAACACTGTTAACTAATAGTAATAGTATAATAAATTAGCATTATAATATTCAATACATGGAATCAATATTATTCACTTCACAATGTTAAATTTGCACTATGCCCGCACATCTTTTCATATATTGGCGTTTTACGGGAATAATAGGATAAAGGCCGCATCAGGCGGCAACATATTATAATCATGGAGGTTTTATATGCGGTATACCAACGCGAGGGAATACCCTATTACAAAAATTAAAAAATGCGACAAGGACGGACATACCGACGTCGTAGTAGATATCAGCCTTGGAACGGTGGCCGGAATACTTGGTTTTGTTTTTCTCAACGGGTTTTTCTGGGGATATTGCCTGAGAAAACGGCGGGATTAATAAAGTCTCAATCGGCAAAAGTAGCCGGCCTCGCCCTGGCCGGCGGCATAAGCGGGAAATTCAGGCCGGCGCGGACGTACGTCTCATTCCGGCAATAGCAACCATCATAAGCAAAAGACCGCTGAGGATAAACACTCCAGCAAATGAAAACCTGCCGGTAAATATGGCCGTGCAGCCCATACCCGCCAGCTTGGCCGCGCTCGTAACAATATCGTTCATGCTTGAGACCCTTGCCATGTATCTGCTGTCAGTCGCCGCCT
>JBLNDI010000012.1:0-2597 GCA_050261495.1 Bacillota bacterium | reverse complement strand
TTATATTTAAAATCGACCAGCGTGTTCAGCCCTTCGTCAACCACAAAAACGACGTCGCCGCCCTTGCCGCCGTCACCTCCGTCGGGACCGCCGGCAGGAATATATTTTTCCCTTCGGAACGATACTTTTCCGTTTCCGCCGTCTCCGGCCCTGACATATATTTTCGCACGATCTATAAACATGTTTTACTCCCGCATAGCATCGAGTCTTTATGTTTTCACAGCCAATACATGCAAAAAAGCCCGGCTTTTTATGCCGGGACTTATTTTTTGCCTGTTAGTTGGCAACTATACTTACCTGCTTTCTATCCTTGCCAAGCCTGCCGAATTTCACCCTTCCGTCAACCAAGGCAAAAAGCGTGTCATCCTTTCCAATTCCTACATTCTCGCCGGGATGGATCTTTGTGCCTCTCTGCCTTACAAGAATGTTCCCGGCCAACACGAACTGCCCGTCGCCTCTCTTGACCCCGAGCCTTTTCGCCGCACTGTCGCGGCCGTTCCTTGAGCTGCCGACCCCCTTCTTGTGAGCGAACAGCTGCAAATTAATCCTAATCATCGGTTTGCACCTCCTCTTCAACAACCATGACATATTCACCGTATGAAAGTTCCAATTGCCTGAATCCTACCACTGCCGCGTCAAGTATAATCCTCGATGTCATTTTCTGCTGCTCCGTCATTTCCCGCGGCAGGCGGATTTCCATGTGCCCGTCGCTTTCACTGTAGCAGTTCTTCAAGCCTGCCAGTTCTTCCAGCGATCCGGCTGCCGTATAAGCGATTGCCGATACGGCCGAGCATATTATATCGTGCCCTTCTTCCGCGTAACCAGCGTGCCCGCTGATATTAACAGCCCCGACCGTACCGTCAGGGTCTTTTAACAATGTTACGGTAATCATCCCGAAACACTTATCTTGCTGATCTGGACTTTCGTATAAGGCTGCCTGTGCCCGGTCTTTCTCCTGTAGTTCTTTTTGGGCTTGAACTTGAAAACGATGATTTTTCTGCCCTTGCCCTGTCCAAGAACCTTCGCCGTTACACTGGCATTCTCAACCAAGGGTTTGCCGAAAGTGACATTCCCTTCGTTTGAAATCGCCAAAACCTTATCGAAAGTAATCTCGGCGCCATCCTCGGCGTCGATTTTTTCAATGAACAGCACGTCGCCTTCCTGTACCTTGTACTGCTTGCCGCCTGTTTCAATAACAGCGTACATTATTCTACCTCCTGCATAGAGACTCGCCGGACCTTCGAGGCAGCGGTGCCAGCCGCGTTTTGAGCCTTGGCCGAGCGGTTACCGAAATATTTTAGCACACAAATAAACCGGTGTCAACGGCGGTTTGCAGGCAGATGCACTAAGAAAATTCCGCCGGTGCAAAACGGCAAAATGGGTAGGCTTGAATAGCCCACTTTTTCATGGGGGGTGCGACTGAAAACAAGTAAATTATTCAAGCCTGACCCCATACAGCAAGCAATTATAGTATGGTCGCCGGCAACACTACCGTTACCGTGGTGCCTTTTTCACTGGACTTAATGTCAATACGCCCGTTAAACTCAATCTGTATAATATTCTTAACAATGGACAGGCCGATGCTGTTTATATTATTTATGTCAAAGTCTTCAGGCATGCCCGTTCCGTTGTCACTGATTTTCAATATGTATTTGTCCCCTTGATAGTGGCATTCAATTGAAACTATATTTTTCTTATCATTTTTAGCAGCATACTTATAACAATTTGTAAGCAGTTCATTAATCACCATCGAAATTGATGCCGCCTTTGCGTAGGGGATAAAAATATCATCCATGTTTACATTTATTGTCATTTCATTAACATCAAAAGAATTCCGTACTATTTTTACGATGTCCCTCAGGCTGATCGCGGATTCCCCTGTAAGATTGGAGGATAAAAACTCATGCAGCGCTGCAATATTCTGAATCCTTTTTATTATGGAATTTAATATTTCAATTACGTCATATTCCTTGCTTCTTCTGATAAAAATCAGCTGCATTTCAATAATGTTGACAATGGTCTGCAGATTGTTTTTTATGCGATGATTGCTTTCCTGCAGCAATACGGAATTCCCCATCAGGCGGGAAGTTTCTATAATAATTGCAATTTCTTTGCAAAAGGATTTCATATATAACAGTTGCCGCTCATCATAAACAAAGTACCCTTCATAGGAAACCTGCAGCAAGCCCTTTACGTTTGCTTTAT
Organism: Bacillota bacterium; assembly: GCA_050261495.1. Taxonomy (GTDB): domain Bacteria; phylum Bacillota; class Clostridia; order Acetivibrionales; family DTU013; genus JBMNKL01. The sequence goes on along the minus strand of JBLNDI010000012.1, from coordinate 392 downwards.
TATTTATCGGCATGCACAGCAGGGTTTTTGTTGCAATTTCCGGCGTGGCAAAATAATCTTTAAAATTGATGCCATCCATCGTTGCATAAAACAGGTCGGAGTACGTATCATGTTCTATATGGTAAAGAACGAATTCAGGCTTCAGTTCGTCGGAAAACTGGATCGACGAATTGGAAAAGGAATGAATTTGGTTTGTTTTATTATTTAGTATATAAATGATGACTTTTTCCGCCTTGAGTATCCGGGCGATATTATTTGCCACGTATTCAAGGGCTGTGTGAAACTTTTTCTGTAAATTAACTTTCTATGATAATTTTCAATGGGGCTTGTAGGCCAGATTCTGGCTTACAAGCCCTTGGTAACAATATAGTGAAAAGCAAATGGCATGTCAA
>JBLNDI010000011.1:0-24326 GCA_050261495.1 Bacillota bacterium | reverse complement strand
GCTCTATATCCTCTATACCTTTTCCCTCATCTGTAATTTCAATCTCGACACTGTTATCATACTGCCTGCATATCATGGTTATTATGCCGTATTTGTTCTCGTAACCGTGGATTATCGCATTCGTAACGGCTTCCGAAACAGCTGTCTTTACGTCTGCCAGCTCCTCAAGAGTAGGATCCATCTGAGAGACAAACGCAGCGGCCACCACCCTTGCAAAGGCTTCATTGCTTGATTTGCTCACAAATTCCAGTTTCATTTCGTTTATGGGCTGCATACCAATTCTCTCTCCTTATACTATACTCCGTGCAATGCCGTCGCCGCGCCTCGGCATAAATTATGCGCTCAACATGGCGTTTAAAGCAATATCCAGTTCTTCATAAGCCGGTATCAGTTTCAAAATGCCGGATATCTCCAATATGCTGCGAATCTTGCGGTTTTTGCATATTATCGCCGCACGGCCGCCGAACTTCTTAACATGGGAATACCTGCCGAAAATCACTCCTATGCCCGAGCTGTCCATAAAACTTAACCCGGTAAGATCAAACACCACGTTCCTTGTCGTGGCCTTTAGCAGTTCCCTCTCCAATTTTTCACGCGCATACCCGGCAAAGTGGTGGTCAAGCTCGCCGGAAAGAAAGGCTATCAGCGTATTGCCCCTGCTTGTGAATTTTATGTCCAATTGCATCTCCCCCGCATATCCGTTGTAAATGCCTGCTTGGGCGAAAACCACGGCGCCGTTCGGGCGCCTTGCGAACCCGCAGTATTTTCGCTGTAGTACTAATTCTTCAACGACATTAAATATCCTTCAAAGAAAAATAGGAATATTTGTAAGGCGGCAGGTTTTTTTATTTCAAAATACGACAAGAACTTCGCTTTAACCTCATTTAATCTTGTAAATAAAAAATTATATGTTATCATGGATAATGAATTTGGAATTTATGCCGCATGAACCAAAGGAGGGACCAGGGTTGAAGGAATCGATGCACAAGTATTTCAAGATCGGGACAGTCCATTTCATGTCATTCCCCCAGGTAATGAAAGGCGAAGGGCCAATAGCGGAGACGCTGCAAAAAATCCTGGAAGATGACTATTTCGACGCGGTAGAAATTACCTGGATAAAGAACGATGAAGTCCGCAGCCGCGTCCGCAGGATGCTTGACGAGGCAGGGGTAACCGTATGTTATTGCGCCCAGCCGCGCCTGCTCACAACCGGCCTTAACCCGAACGCAACAAACGAAGAGGACCGTTTGAAAGCGCAAGCCACCCTCATCGAAGCGATTGACGAAGCCGAATACCTCGGGGCAAAAGGAATAGCTTTCATGGCCGGCAAATACGAAGAAGAGAGCAAGGCACAGTCATACAGGCAGCTGGTCAGGACCACGAAGGCGCTGTGCGCGTATGCAAAAGAAAAATGCATGTCCGTGGAGCTCGAGGTATTTGACTATGATATAGACAAAAAATCGTTAATCGGTCCCGCGCCGCTGGCGGCAAGGTTCGCAGCCGAGGTCAGGGAATCCTGCGACAATTTCGGACTGCTGATCGATTTGTCCCATATCCCGCAGACACATGAGACAAGCCGTTTTGTAATCCAAAGCCTGAAACCGTACATCACCCATCTCCATATTGGCAGCGCAGTCCTGGGGAAACCTGCCATGGAAGCTTACGGAGACACTCATCCCCGCTTCAACTTCCCCAATTCGGTCAATTCGGTAAAAGACCTTATGGACTTTTTGAAATGCCTGAAAGATGAAAACATGTTCGACAAGGACAATCCCTTGGTATTGTCCTTTGAGGTAAAACCATGGAAGGAAGAAGACCCCGGGTTGGTAATCGCCAATACAAAGCGCGTCCTGAACCGTGCATGGGCGCTTTTGGAAGATTATTGATGCAGGATTGGCGATACAGCAATAAATAAAGCATTAGAAAAAAAACATTAAATAAACAAAACATTAATTAAATAAGCACTAAAACTAATCAGGAGGTATTAGGCAATGAAAATAGTAGTGCTGGACGGATATTGTGCAAACCCGGGAGATCTAAGCTGGGAAGGATTCGGCGCGCTGGGCGGACTCACGGTCTACGACCGTACATCCAGGGAAGAAATAATACCGCGTATCGGCGATGCTGAAATCATCCTTACAAATAAAACACCGCTGGACGAGGAAATATTCAACGCATGCCCTTCAATTAAATATGTGGGTGTGCTTGCCACGGGATACAATGTAGTTGATGTCCGGGCCGCGGCTAAAAGGAATATAACCGTTACAAATATACCCACGTATGCAACCATGGCCACGGCGCAATTCACAATTGCCCTGCTGCTGGAAATATGCCATCACGTGGGGAAGCATAACGATGCGGTAAAAGCGGGTGAATGGGCACGCAGTTTGGATTTTTGCTTCTGGAAGTACCCGCTCATCGAACTGGCCGGAAAAACCATGGGATGCATCGGTTTCGGCCGCATAGGACAAGCCGTGGCCAAAGTAGCGCAGAGTTTGGGAATGAATGTCCTGGCCACCGCCCGGCATCAAGACAAGTCCCTTGAAAGCGAAACGCTGCGCTATGCGACGCTTGACGGGCTTTTGGAAAACTCGGACGTAATTTCGCTCCACTGCCCGCTGTCGCCTTCAACAAAAGGAATTATCAATAAAAACACCATTGCAAAAATGAAGGATGGCGTAATTATAATAAATACCGGACGCGGGCCTTTGATAGTGGAAGAAGATTTGAAAGAGGCTCTATGCAGCGGGAAAGTCGCCTATGCGGCTGTGGACGTGGTTTCCGAAGAGCCTATCAAAGCCGACAATCCGCTTCTTTCGGCTCCAAACTGCATAATAACGCCGCATATAGCATGGGCTCCGAAGGAAAGCCGCAAGCGTCTCCTGGATATAGCCCTGGAAAATATTAAAGCTTTCCTGGCGGGCAATCCCGTGAATACGGTGACCTGAAAACAACCACCTTCAGATATGCCATCCGTCACAAGCACACCCGGGGAGGCAGGTATCGCGGATATCACGATCCGCCCTGCTTCCTGTGCTTTTCGGCTATCAGGTCCAATTTCCTGAGCCTGTGGTTAACCCCGGATTTGCCCAGCGGGGGTGACAACATCTGTCCCAACTCGGCAAGGCTTGCGTCGGTGGATGCGAGCCTGAGTTCCGCTATTTCGCGAAGACCCGGGGGAAGCTTGTCAAACCCTATGTTTTCAGCAATATAACGTATATTTTCAACGTGTCTCAGCGAAGCGTTAACCGTTTTGCCGAGGTTTGCCGTTTCACAGTTGACAATCCTGTTTACGCTGTTGCGCATATCCTTAAGTATCCGCACGTTTTCGAGACTCATCAGCGCATTGTGCGCGCCGGTGATATTGAGAAAGTCGACTATGCTCTCGCCTTCTTTAAGATATACGACAAAGCTCCCTTTTCTTGAAATAATCCTGGAACGGACTCCAAAGGATTCAAGTATTTCCGTCAGGCACACCGCCTGTTCGCGGGTATGTGAAATCACCTCGAGGTGGTATGTCTTTTCCGGGTCGCTGATTGATCCGCTTGCAAGAAATGCGCCTCTCAGGAACGCTTTCCTGCAGCATTGCCTGTTCAAGCCTTTTTTGCCGCAAACAATTACGGGGCGCCGTCCAGCATCATTATCAGCGCCGGCTTCGCCCGGGTTCACCGAAACGCCCGCCTGTTCAAGCACCCTGGAAGATCCGGCCGCATGCGTGATTCGAATAACATAAGATACGTGCTTCTTTAATTTTTTGCTCCTGCGTATGGATACTTCGGGGTTGATGGAACATGTTTTCTTGATCGTGCTGTAAACCCTCCTGGCAAATGCCGCATTTTCCGTTGTCAGCCGCACACTAAAGCCGCCGCCGGGAGACAGGTCCACCGTCCCGTTGAAGCAAATCGCTGCCGCAAGTTCCGCAAGCAGGCAGCAATTATTTATATTTTCAATCCGGCATAATTCATTTTTCACGGTTGATGAAAACGACAATTCCAATATCCTCCTGCAAGTTTCTCTTGGCAGGCCTACCTGGGATTTCGAAGGTCCGCCCCGCCCGGCGCATTTTTCAGCATATGCCTGACATAGTAGTAATCCACCGCCCTTTTGCTGTCCCTGGCCAGCACGTTTTCAGCGGCGTATTCAATAACCACTCTTGCCAGTTTCAGCGGATCATGCCTTACAAGGTTGTTTTTCAGGGAAGCAAAATTGCCTTCTATCAGCCTGATGCCGGCATTCAATATCTTTTCCCTGTCTATCCGCACCTGCTCCGCGCCGTCGTTCAAATACTTCTCCAGCAGCTTCTCCGGTATGTATGAATTATTGACAATGCAGCATTCGACCATACCGGGGTATGAGTGCTCCTCCAGCGCCCTGATATGGTCGTACGCGCTGTATCCCTCCGTTTCCGAGGGCTGGGTCATGACATTGCATACATAGACCTTAAGCGCTTTGCTGTTTTCTATGGCGTCACACACGCCTCTGACCAGCAGGTTGGGAATGATGCTGGTATAGAGGCTGCCGGGGCCAAGCGCGATTATATCCGCTTCACTGGTGGCGTCCAGCACGTCCTGGAGGGGCTCCGCGTTCGACGGCTCCAGGTATACGCGCTTTATTTTCCCCTTATAGAAGTCCCTGTGCTCACCGATCCTGGATTCGCCGCAAATGATACCCCCGTCGTCCAATTCCGCGTTCAGCGTGACGTTCTCCAGCGTTACCGGCAACACCCTGCCGGTCACGGCAAGAACATCGCTTACCCTTCTGACGGCCTCTACAAAATTTGAAGATATCCCGTCCATTGCCGCCAGGAACAAGTTCCCGAAGCTTTGCCCCTTTAATGAGCCGTCCTGGAACCGGTATTGCAAGAGCTGCTCAAGAATAGGCTCCGTATCCGCGAGGGCGAGTATGCAGTTCCTAATATCGCCCGGCGGCAGCATGCCCAGTTCCTGCCTGAGCATCCCGGATCCGCCGCCGTCGTCGGCAACCGTCACTACAGCGGTAATATTCGAACTGAACATTTTAAGGCCCCGAAGCATTGTCGACAAGCCTGTTCCCCCGCCTATCGCAACGATTTTGGGACCTTTTATCAGTATTCTCTTATCGTACAAAAGCTTGCTCAGCTTCTTTGAATCAACCGATATTTTTCTTTTCGACCGTTTGCCCGGTCCGAGCCAATTCATAAACCTCATCTTCCAGCGCTCCTGCCGTCCCTTTCTATATCCCTGTGCTGGATGACCACCCTTTGCTTTTTCTCTTCAAGGTCTTTGCCCAGTTTGTCCGCAATGGCCACGGAACGGTGCCTGCCGCCCGTACAGCCTATGCCTATGACAAGCTGGGATTTCCCCTCTTTTATATAGTTGGGAATCAGGAAGTCCAGCATTGAATTCAATTTATCGAGAAACTCGCCGGTTTCATTCATCCCCAGCACGTATTCCTTCACGTTCTCATGCTTTCCCGTGTATTTCCTCAACGATTCTATATAATACGGGTTGGGTATGAACCTGACGTCAAAAATCAGGTCGCATTCAATAGGAATGCCGTATTTGAAGCCGAATGAAATAATGTCGATAATCAGTCCTTTGGACGCGGCGTCGTCGCCTATAATTCTTGTTATGGCTTCTTTCAGCTGTTTCGGAGTCAAATCGGACGTATCAATCACATAATCCGCCCTGTCCTTGATTTTTTGCAGCAGGCGCCTTTCCTCGGCAATCGCCTTTACCAGCCTGCCCTCCTTCGCGAGCGGATGAGCTCTCCTGGATTCCTTGTAGCGCTTTATGACCACCTTGTCCGAAGCTTCCATGAACAGTATTTCATAAGTATGCCCTTCCGCGTTCAGCGAATCCAGCGCGGGAAACAGGTCATTAAGCAGTTCGCCGCCCCGTATGTCTATTACCACGGCAATCTTGTTAATTTTTTTGTAGCTCTGGGAACACATCTCGGCTATTTTCGGTATCAGCAGCGGCGGGAGATTGTCAATGCAAAAGAAGCCTTCATCCTCAAGATGCTTGGCAACCAAGCTCTTTCCCGCTCCCGATATTCCCGTTATCACAATAAATCTCATCCCGTACCCCACCTGCGCAATTTGCATGCTGCCTGCCTGACATTTAACCCTTTCATGCCTCGCCGACTATTTTTACTTCCGTTTGCAATTCCACGCCAAACCTGGCGTATACTTTTTCCCGTATATACTCTATCAGCTTTAAAACATCTTCGGCGGAAGCATTTCCCCTGTTGACAATAAACCCGCAATGCAGGCCGGACACTTCCGCATCGCCGATGCGGAATCCCCTGAGTCCGCAGTCCTGTATCAGCTTTCCTGCAAAATAGCCTTCAGGCCTTTTAAAAATGCTCCCTGCGCTTGGAAGATCCAGCGGCTGCTTTTTCTGCCTGCTTGCCCTGAACTCTTCCATTTTTGCTTTTATCCGCTCTTTATCGTCTTTCCTCAGCTTTAGCCTGGTCTTCAGCACCACTCCCCCGTCTGTTTGCACGAAGCTGGTCCGTTTGCCGAACCGGTGCTGCGATTTGCCGACGGTAACAACATTTCCGTCGGGACTCAAGTATTCCGAGGCTTCCACGACCATCGACATTTCACCGTCGTAAGCCCCCGCGTTCATGGCAACCGCTCCCCCGAGAGTCCCCGGAATGCCTTCCGCAAATTCCAGGCCGGAAAGCCCATGCTCCATTGCAATCCTCGCCAACTTCGAGAGCGAAATGCCAGCCTCGGCTGCAATACACTCCCCTTCGACTTCGTATGACCCGATATTTTCGGCAACCTGCATAACGACGCCCCTGATGCCCTTGTCCCGCACCAGCAGGTTTGTCCCGTTTCCCATTACAAAAAGCGGTATCCTTTTTTCCATGCATGTATTCACTACATTAACCAGTCCTTCGATATTGCGCGGTTTTACGAAAACGTCCGCCGCACCCCCGATTTTGAAAGACGTATGCTCCGCCATCGGCTCGTTGACCGTGACGGCGCCCGTTCCCTGCAGGTTGGCCAGGAGTTCCGCTATTATTACCTTGTTCAAATCCCCGCTCTCCCCATAACTATTTTACTTTGCAGTAAGCTTCAGCAAAAAGCCGTTCCCTGCCGTCAGTCGTATCTCATAAAACGCTCGCTGATTGCTTTTGCGGCGTTGTATCCCATCTTTTTCTGCCTGTTGTTCATGGCAGCCACTTCAACAATTATTGCCAGGTTTCTTCCCGGTTTTACCGGTATCACAAGGGAGGGCACCGATATGCCCAGTATTTCGGTGAATTGATCATCCAGTCCAAGGCGCTCGTAGTTTTTTCTCTTGTCCCACAGTTCCAGCTTGATTACAAGATTAATATTTTCCTGCATTTTAACCGCGCCCATGCCATACAGGTTTTTTACATCCAGTATGCCGATTCCCCTTATCTCTATAAAGTGCCTGATATTCTCGGGCGCGGATGCAAGCAGCGTCCTGTCGGAAACCCTCCTGATTTCGACAATATCATCGGCAATAAGCCTGTGGCCCCTCTTGACAAGCTCCAGCGCTGTCTCGCTCTTGCCCACGCCGCTTTCTCCCAGGATTAAAACGCCCTCGCCGTAAACCTCTACCAGCACCCCGTGCATCGATACCCTCGGCGCCAGCATGACATTCAGGTACCGTATAAGCCCGCTCATGAACCTCGATGTTATGTCGTCGGTCCTGAGAACAGGTATACCATATTTTCGGGATACGGAGATCATCTCTTCGAAGGGCTCGATATTCCTTGCTATTACAAGGCATGGAAAACCGTTCCTGAAATACCCGTCCAGGCGCCTGAGCCGTTCCTGCGGCGACAGGCTTGCCAGGTACGCCGTTTCAACCTTGCCTATTATCTGTATCCTGTCGGTGCCGAAATGCTCCATGTACCCCGATAACTGCAGCCCGGGCCTGTTGACGTCCGAAGTGGTTATCTCGATATCGCCGGCGGATTCGTTCATGCATACCGGTTCCAACTGAAATTCATTTATTATATCTCTTAATTTTACGGTAAACATTCCCTACCTCCAGGAACATTTTACTATCCCAATCCCGCCTGCCGGCCCGTTTAACCTGTTGCCTGTCCGGTACATCCGGGATATTGCCAGTTTAAATTATATACCAAACAAAACGATTTTGCGATAATAAAATTGCGGCGCCCGGTTATGCAATGCAATCTTGTCTTTTGAAAGCAAAATTGCTATTCTAGTCATATAATTTTATTCTGTCAGCGAGTGTTGATATTACTGCGGACGGCAACGCGGCGGCATATGGATTGGCATATAAAATTGCTTTAGAGGAGGATCACCGTGATAAGAAAACGTGTGGAACGGATACTGGCAGTTGTCCTGGTTATAGCCCTGGCAGGCGTATTATCCGGCGGATGCGCAGGGAATCCGTCAAAAAGCGGGGAACAGAAAGACCAGTCAACGCAGGCAGCCGACGGGGGAAATAAGCAGATAACCCTTTATGTTGCCTACGAAAGCAGCTCGGGAGAACCTGTCGATATGGCTTGCAACGATTGGAATCAGATGATTGAAGAAAGAAGCAACGGTGAGATCAAGGTAGAACTATCTCCTGCAAGCTTATTGGGAACCAGAGACGAACTTATGGATGAGATGCTGAAAGGCGCGCCTGTCTGCACAATTGCCGACGTGACTGCCTATGCCGAAAGGGGCGTGCCGGATTTCGGCATTATGTTCGCTCCATATCTCTTCGACACGTGGAAGGATTGCTGGAAACTTGTGGAAAGCGACTGGTATACGGAGCGATGTGCAAAGCTTGAAGAAAAAGGTTTCAAGGTACTCGCGTCCAACTGGATTCACGGTGAAAGGCACATCCTAACCACCAAGCCTGTACACAACGCTTCAGACCTTGCCGGAATGAGAATCGCGGTGCCGGATATCACGGTGTTTGAAAAAGGGTTTGAAGCATTGGGCGCTTCCCCTGCCCCCATGGCCCTGGGAAAGGTGTATGAAGCTTTGCAGGAGGGAACGATTGACGGTTTGGAAAATCTTATTCCCCTTCTTTATAAAGGCAGGTATTATGAGGTCGCCAATTACCTGATACTCGACGGCCATGTAAAGAACTTCACCACCTGGTGCGTAGGAACAAAATTCTTCAACAGCCTGTCTGAAAAGCATCAGAAGATATTGATCGAGACTGCCGTTGAAGCAGGCAAGGCCAACAACGAGTACCTTGAAAGGCAAACGGAAGACTACCTGCAAATGTTTGAAGACGAAGGGGTTACGGTTTACAAGCCTGCCGGGGAGGATTTGAAATCCTTTAAAGCCGCCGCCGAGAAATTCTGCAAGTATCCTGAAATCAGCCGCAAGTGGACTCCGGGGCTTTACGAAACCGTTAAGGAAATTATAAACTAGTGATGGCCGAGGCTGTCATGTTTCGGGCTTTTTCCCTGCAAAAAAGCTGCAGCGCTGCGCTTCAAAAGGAACCGGGACAGGAACATTGACACGGCTGATATACAGTGCTATAATGAGGAAAGCGTAATACCCGTAGTGAAAAGCTTTTGAAAAAGGGCTTTGTAGAATGGACGCCGGCACATTGAAAAATGCAAATGCCGGCAGTTGGCATGTAATGGAAAAGCAGAATGGCAGGACGGTAGAATAAATTCTGTTCTTCCCGAAGCGGTTCATCACCAAGATTTATTCTATCACCCGTCTAAAATCATTATTCTGCCGGAACGAATTTTAGAGGGGGAAATGGTTATGGTTTTTTCACGTTTTAACTGCAAAAAAATTGTTATCCTGTTGCTGTTGCTGGCAACATTGCTGAGCACGACTTCCTGCCTGCAGGAATCCAGGGCTGAAAGCGGCAGCATTATAAGACTAAAGCTTGCGCACTTCTTCCCGCCCACGCACCTGGCGGAAACCGAGCTGTCGAAAGGCTGGGCCGAAAAAATCAAAGCCGCCACAAACGGCAGGGTTATTATAGAAACATATCCCCAGGAAACCCTGCTCAAGGCAGCGGATATATATAACGGCGTTGTAAAAGGCGTCGCCGATATCGGCCTTTCATGTTTTGCTTATACAAGAGGACGCTTCCCGGTCATCGAAGCTTTTGAACTTCCCGGAATTATTTATAAAAATTCAAAAGCTGCAAGCATGACCGCATGGGAAGGCATAAAGAAACTTGATCCCGACGAGGTCAAGGACACAAAACTGCTGATGGTTCTCACCACCGGTTCTGGCGATCTGTTTACAAAAACGCCCGTCAGGAACCTCAATGACCTGAAAGGCATGGAAATACGCGCTACGGGTCTCAGCGCAACCACCATAGAGCACCTTGGCGGCATCCCGGTGGGAATGCCCCAGTCCGATGCTTACGAAGCGCTGTCAAAGGGGATCGTCAAGGGCAACCTTGCCCCGATCGAGGTGTTGAAGGGCTGGAAACATGCCGAGGTTACCAGGTACATCACAAAAACGCCCTTTTTATACAACACCCTGTTCTTCGTTACAATGAACCTGGATAGATGGAATTCTTTGCCCAAGGAACTGCAGGATATCATACTTGAAACGACGGAAGAATTCTTTGAAGAAACCGCCATCGGGCTCTGGGACAAGCAGAATGAAGCTGCCCTGGACTATGCCGTTAACGAACACGGCATGGAAGTAATCGAACTGACCGATGAGGAAACGGCCCTTTGGATAGAAAAAGTCAAGCCCATCCAGGACGCTTTCACGGCAAAAATGAAGGAAATGGGAATCGAAGAGGACGTTTTGGCGGTTGTAAAAGAACTCGCCGAAAAATATAACAACCAATATTAATTGCAGCGATATAAACCGCATGCAGCGATATAAGCCGCAGCGGCGATGTAAACCGCATGCTGCGGCAGCGATGCAAACCGCGTTTTATAATTGGGGGAAACTAAGAATTGGAGGAACGTTATGAACAAGTTCGGCAGCATTGTTAATAAAGCCGCCCGGATTCTTGATATGATTTCGGGATGGTGCATAGTATTCGCAATGGCCCTTGTAGTGGTGAACATCATACTGAGAGAAGCGTTCAAGAGCCCGATACTTGGGACGTACGAGTATACGGGATTTCTGACCGCTCTCATTGTAGGGTGCGGTCTTGCGTACTGCGCGCTGGGCGACGGCCATATAGCAATTGATTTTCTCGTGGAAAAGCTGAATAAGCGGACGCAAAACATTATCGCATCGGTCACAAACATCATTGCGCTTTTCTTCATGGTGTTGTTTACAGTACAGTTATTCAAAAATGCAGGACAAATGGCCGCAAGCGGCGAGGTTTCCCCGACGACGCAAACTCCTCATTACATTTTCATATATATTACGGCTTTAAGTTTTGCCGTTCTGTCACTTGCAATACTTAACAAGACATTGCAATCGGTTAAAGGGGTGATAAGCAAATGAGCCCCGAACTCATCGGCCTGATCGGCGTATTGCTGTTTTTTGTGCTAATGGCGCTGCGAATTCCTATTTCATACTCCATGCTGATAATAGGTTTTGCAGGATTCAGCCTGATGGCATCGCCGTCTTCCGCTTTAACAATGGTTGCTACCGAAATATACAGCACCTTTTCGTCATATTCGTTAAGCGTTATCCCAATGTTTATTTGGATGGGTTTCATCGCATATTATTCCGGAGTAGGCTCGAGCCTATACAACTTTGCTTACAGGATGGTCGGGCACAGGCGCGGCGGGCTTGCCATGGCGACGCAGGCCGCATGCGCGATTTTCGGCGCAATCTGCGGTTCGAATACTGCCACTGCCGCAACAATAGGAGCGATAGCGCTGCCCGAAATGAAAAAGTATAAATACGACGATTCCCTCTCCTGTGCCAGCGTGGCGGCGGGCGGTGCAATCGGGGTGCTGATACCGCCCAGCGTGATATTTATAGTCTACGGCATCTCATCCGGGGAATCGATCGGCAGGCTTTTCATTTCCGGCATAATCCCGGGCATCCTTCTCACCGTTCTTTACATGGCCGCCATATATATCGTCGTAAGAATAAAACCTTCGCTGGGCCCGGCCGGTCCGCGGTTCAGCCTGAGAGAAAAAATTGCGTGCCTGAAGGGCGGCATTTTTGAAGTTGTCGTTACTTTCCTCATTTCCCTGGGAGGCCTTTTCCTGGGCTGGTTCACACCTACTGAAGCGGGAGCGGTCGGGGCAGGCAGCATATTGCTTATCACCGTTGCCAGGAGGCTTCTCAGCTGGGAAGGCTTTAAGAAATCACTCAAGGATACCTCCCGCACAACGGCCATGATTATGCTTATGGTTGCGGGAGCCGTTGTATTCGGGCGCTTTATAGCCATCAGCAGGCTTCCGTTCGCGCTCGCGGAATGGGCGTCCAACCTTGCCCTGCCGGGCTTTGCCGTAATGATTGTAATCCTCCTGATATACCTTCTTCTCGGATGCGTTATCGACGCGCTTGCCCTTGTACTGCTGACTACCCCGATCTTTTATCCGGTCGTGGTGGATGTCCTGGGATACGACCCAGTGTGGTTCGGCGTAATAATTGTCCTCGTGGTTGCCATGGGAGTCATCACGCCCCCGGTAGGCATGAACGTTTTTGTAGTAAAGGGAGTTGCCAGGGATATCCCCACCGAAACAATCTTTAAAGGCGTGTGGCCTTTTCTCCTGGCCCTGTTCATATGCGTTGGCATTCTGCTCGCGTTCCCCTCGATCGCGACCTTTTTGCCGGGGCTGTTATTGTAGACCTGATAGGGTGAAAGGAATTGCGTAATTAACTTAAGATAAGACCGAATCCGGGTTTATCGGATTGAGAAAGCGAAATTGGGAATTATAAAGAAAATGGGCATACAAGACGGAAAGTGCAGGAGCCCGGATAAGAATACAGGAGAAAATATACGCCGTTTTTTTAAACAACAGGCGGAACGGTCGGACAAGCCGGCCGGTTTAATATGATAATTTTGTTCAGATACCCAAGGGCGCCTTCCCAAGGTATGTAAAGCCCAATGGAATTTTGAAAGCTATTTCAAAATGTCAAATTTGCCAAAGACCGGCAGCCGTTTGGCCTTGCCGCTAAATCCGTTGACCAGGCCTAAAATAGCAAAAATGAAGACGGCTATGTTAAAAATAGGCAACAATATCCACCCAATAATCGGGATGATTGTTAAGATGATATTGCCTGCAACTGCGATAATGAACAGCAACAACGCCTGGTTGGCATGGAACTTCGCGTATTTGGACTGGGGACAAGCCAGGAGCGGCAGGAAGAAAATCAGGTAGGCAAGGCCTGCCATTGTCTTGTTGTTATCAATGTCTGTCTGTTCAAAAGCACCGGTTTGTTCTTGCAATTGTTCTGACATTTTACGACCTCCTAATTTTTATAAACTTAAATTAAAGGTTAAAATTTTTTACCGCCCAGGGTGCAGGAAAATTGCCCCCGGTAACGGTAAACAGTGGGTAGCGCCCTCTATATCTGAATGTATTGCTCCTGCCTTCAATGAAGAATCGATTAATTCTCCTTTTCATCCAACAACCGTTTTTCCTGCCCGCTATAAATATTTTATAAGCTGGCCAATCGAGCGGATAGGTTAAATATGCTTTTTAAAAGTACAAAAAATGTTATTCTATTTATTTATTATTTTTTAGGTTTAATATATTCCTATAATAACATATTATAACTATCAACTCTAGTCCTTATTTTTCATTATTTATTTGCATCTGCATACACAGCCATGGCGTCGCGCATGAATTTTGCCAGGCCTTCGCCAAATTTATCAATATTTTCGGTGAAGCGGACGTCATCCACGTACATCCGGCCCAAAACTTTGAATGTCTCAAGGGAATAATTGCCCATTTCGTTCAAAGCCACATACCACTCTTTAATTGCCGCCTGGGCTTCTTTTGAATCAGGCGGCAGGTGGCGGACCGCAGCCAGGTTCTTAAATATTGCGCTGAGTTTTTCAGTAAATTCTTTCTTCCCGGAATTGGACATTTTCGCAATTTTTGCATTGGCTTCGTCCACAGCCGAGTCGCCCCACAGCTTCCTGGCCTCTTTCTCATACGGATTGTGGCTGAAATCAAATCCTTCGAATTTTTCTTTTTTTGTCATCATAATCTCTCCTTTCGAATGTTTAATTGTTTTTTCAATTGTCCTGATCATCTTGTCCAGCCGGCTCCTTCTTTCAAGGAGCATGGCATGCTGCGCCTCAAGCGCCTTTTGCCGGTCAAACGAAGGGCTGTTGATAATTGCTTTTATTTTGCTTAAGGGAAAGCCCAGTTCCTTAAAGAATAATATTTGCTGCAGAGTCTCGAGATTCTTATCGGAGTATACTCTGTAACCCGATTCAGTGGTTTCCTCCGGTACCAATAACCCTATTTCATCATAATAATGCAGTGTGCGCACACTAATACCCACCAAATCGGCGACTTCCTTTACTTTCATATTCACTCCCCCCTTTCGTTATCTACTATAAAGTATAACGTAACGTGAGAGTCAATATGTAAAATAAAAAAAACTGGAACGCAACCAGTCACGGAATCATGCTTTACCCGTATCGTAAATGAAATTGCGGAAATCTGCATTACCCCCGGCATTGATTTCGGAATAATAGAATACTCCGATCCGGTACCCGATGAACAAATCCAACGTATACTTCATTTGCAGATCACTGCCGATTTTACTCCACTTGGTTCCATCCTCCGAAAAATAGAAGGAAGCAATATCAGATTCATCTTCAAAATCGAAAGCAATTTTCAAAAAAATCCGCTTTCCGGAAAAACAGACGGCCTCATCCTCCACTTGTTTTCCATTACCGCCATTCTTGCATACGAGGATTTTCTTTTCCCCGTTCCTGTCCAGTTTGATGCCTACTGTGCCATAATGGCCTTGCAAAGCTACCAGGCCGGCATAATCACCGGGTTTCATGCCATCCGTTTCAAGTTCCACAGAAAAGGCGCACCAGGGACCGCTGGTTCGTTGGGTCAACGTATTCCTTGCCGACAGAATATCCGTGGCGAGGCTTGAAGTCCGCAGCCTCAGAAAGCCCGGCCGTTCGGTAAAGGACCAGCATCTCTTCTCAGGATTGTGATTCCATTCCCACCGGAGATCCAGCACATCCTCGTTGTGATGGAAGGAATCACTGGTGATCAGGGGTTTTGCTTCATACTTTTCAAACGGTATTTCAAAATATTCCGGTACCTTTCCGTTTTGGCCGATAATGGGCCAATCATTTTCCCATTTCACAGGGAGCAGATACGGGATCCTGCCAACCGCGCCATGATCCTGGAATAAGATTGCATACCAGTCCCCGTCCGGGGTATCGATCAATGCGCCTTGTGCGACCCCCCTGTTGCGGTATCCCATATCGTCGTCCAACAGAACCTTCCATTCATACTCTCCCAGAAGTTCCCTGGACCGGTAACACACAACGCGACGCTTTCCGTTGTTACCCGGCCAATCAATGAAAAGCAGGTAATAATAGCCGTTCAGTTTATATGCCCTGCATCCTTCACAACGCAGAAGCATATTCTCAGAGGGCGTGCTGAACAGAAGCCGCTTAATGCCGCCTTCCTTCACACCGGACAAATCCTCGTTCAACTCAACTATCCTGATATTTCCATTGCCGTAAATAAGATAGGGCTTGTCGTCATCAAACAGGAATGATGAATCGTGGTAGACATCCTCAATTACATATCTGTCCCAATTGCTTTTTTCTATGTCGTCCGTGTGATAAATATAGGTCCTTTTCATATCGTGGCAGGTAAAACACGCATAAAATCTGCCACGGTACCATTTCAGACTAGTGGCCCACTGTCCCTTGCCATATGCATGTCTCCCATTTTTCAACTGGTATATGTCATTCTCTTCAATCCGGTCAAAAATATATGAAACGATTTCCCAGTGAGCTAAATCCTTGGATTTGAGAATCGGACCTCCAGGCATCATAAACATGGTTGTCGATACCAAATAGTATGTATCACCGACTCGCAAAACGTCAGGATCCGGCAAGTCTGCCCAAATAATAGGGTTCTGTATTCTCATTTGCTATACCATCCTTCTGCATCAATACTATCTTAATTAGGTTTTCATAATAAATATTATAGATGTTCGGTATTGATATAACAATTATCAAGTTGTATAGATTATCGATTCGGGATGCTTCAAAACTCAGTTTGCAGTATAATAACTGAACATGTTATAATATTTGACGTATACCGGCATTATAGCAGAAATCTAAATGATAATAGACAGCGGCCGAAATTCCGGATTGTGACTGCTGTTTACCGGCTGCAGGAAGGATGCGGAGGCTTTGGCAAAAGAAAGGTGTCGGCTATATGTTCAACAGCCGCTAGGCGCGTCAGCAATTGGCGGCCTGGTTTTAAACCGGTAGTTACCGGTAACTTCCTTTAGCTTTTGCTTAGCTTTATATTAGCTTTAGAAGCACTGCTCCATGGGGATTAAGCTCCGTACCCAATCTTTCCGCTGATTTTCTTCGGGGGATTAACAATAGATGCAAATAAATTTTCAGGTAACGGAAGAACTGGATAACAAAACAGTCAACCATGTGTTAAAGGGGCCGATGAATCTTTCAGGCAACCTGATTAAACGGCTAAAATACACAAACGGCATCCTTTTAAATGGAAAAACCGTCCGGACCATCGATCCCGTGAAGGCCGGCGATACTATAGCTGTTAATATTACATTCCGGGAAGAAACCGGTATTAAACCTGAAAACATACCTCTTTCAATCATATATGAAGACGATTGTCTGCTCGCTGTCGACAAGGGGCCTCATACTCCCGTTCATCCATCAGCAGGCTATCATACCGGCACATTGGCTCAGGCTGTGCTATGGCATTTTCAGGAGCATGGACTCCAAATAAAGGTACGGCCTGTCAATCGTCTGGACCGTGATACCTCAGGTATTATTCTGTTTGCTAAAAACGCCTACATCCAGGAGCAGCTGATCCGGCAGATGAAAGAAAACCGCATATATAAATCCTATCTTGGAATTGTGCACGGTATTTTTGAACCGAAGTCAGGCACTATACGTCTGCCTATCGCGCGAAAAGAAGGCAGCATCCTTGAAAGGACAATCGACGAATCAGGCGACGACTGCATTACTCACTATGAGACTCTTGCATGTTATACTGATCTGAGCCTGGTCAAATTTGTACTGGAAACGGGCAGAACTCACCAGATCCGCGTTCACGCAAAAGCCTTGGGACATCCTATCCAGGGTGACTGGCTTTATTCGGATATTCCAACTAATCTTATAGACAGACAAGCCCTGCATTCACATCAGTTTTTCTTCGACCATCCTATAACCGGTATGAGGATCGAACTTACTTCACCTTTGCCGGATGATATGAAAAAGGCCTTGGAATCATTATAAAACAGATTCTTCCCGGAGTATACCCTTCGCATAGGGGCTTCTGATTTGAGAAGGTGGGTTGAGATTAATGACCGGTAACCTCCTTTAGCCTTAGCAACACTGCTCCATGGGGATTAAGCTCCGTACCCAGTCTTTCCGCTGCAGTCCCCAAATCCTTACGTGCCCAGAGGTCTCTAACCTCGTATTCCCCGTTGAGTCCAAGCTGCCTATAGCTTACCGACGGATAAGTCATGCTGAAGGATGTATTAAAGAATGCCACATAGATGCTGCCATCCTCATCCTCGCTTTTCCAAACCACTGTGTCATCCGTCCGCATGATCTGCCTTGCACCGCGGGAATGCTTCAGTACCCTGATGACCTCCTCGTTGGTAATCAGGCTTAAGGTCCAGTCATCAAGATCCCGAAGCTCCGTTCCAAGCATTAAGGGGGAACGGAACATGCTCCAAAGCGTCATCATGGTTACCTGCTCATCCTTGGTAAAGCAGGTATTTCTTCCTATTCCGCCGTCCTTCCTGTTATTGATTTCGATACGCCCTAAAGGAAGCATATCGCAATCCGGCCAGCAGCCTTCCTTGACATAAGGACTCCATTGGCGGCATTTTTCAAACATATTGTAGAGCTGCGGCCAGTTGTCCCAGAAGTCCCCGGTTATTCTCCACATATTCGCATGCCTGCTTAAATGTTCGGCTTGCTCCAGCAGCGCAGGCCCGGGCGACAGGCTAAGAACTATGGGCCTGCCACATTTATCGATTGCCTTTCGGATCATCTCGATCTCGCCCTTGGCGGAGTAAAGATCGTGAGGCTTAAACTCGGTGATGCAGATATCATCAGCCTTGACGAAATCAACTCCCCAAGAGGCATACAGTTCAAAGAGGGAATCATAGTATTCCTGGGCGCCCTCCGCATTAGGATTTACACCATACATGTCCGTATTCCAGGAGCAAACGGAAAAGCTATGGGCGATATCCCTTGCTGTCCTGGAAGTTCCTTTGATTGGTGTTGCCGCATGGACCGCCTGCCTTGGTATGCCTCTCATGATATGGATCCCGAACTTTAATCCAAGGTTATGTATGTAATCGGCAATCGGCTTGAAACCCGCCCCGCCCTTTGCGGAAGGAAAGCGGTTCTCTGCGGGAATGAGCCGTGAATACTCGTCCATGCACAGCGGATAAAAATTGTTGTACTGCGTTGAGGTGGCTTCAGGCTCGTACCACTGGATGTCGCAAACTACATACTCCCAGCCGTACTGCTTTAGATGCTTCGCCATATATTCCGCATTGCCAAGGAGCTGCTCCTCATTCACTGATGCGCCGTAGCAGTCCCAGCTATTCCACCCCATCGGCGGCGTCGGCGCAAAATCATTCTTATTCATCACTATGCCTCCTTAGAATCCGTTGTCATTATTGCTCGTAAATATTTTTATAATTCGAGAAGTTTTCCATCAGGGTTCCATATACGAATACTTTGTTTGTGTGCGGTTACATTTATCTTATAAAATGAGTAGCAATTCTTTTCTCTACCTCCGGCAATCCAAACTCCTTCTTCCCAAGTTCGATACTCTTCATAAGGAAAATCATGTTTCTTGCAAGAGTTCTCATGGTCTGCTTACCTTCCTCATCCTGGTTGGCTTCACCGGGAAGAAGACCATGAATAGAATTCCAGTATTGACTTGATGCAATTGGCATTCCTGAATTAGTAAAGTATTTATTCAGTTGATCAAAAGTCGACGAGCAACCGCCTCTTCTTGCACAAACAATACTTGCCCCGACCTTCATGGTCTTATTAAAGCGAGTGCTGTAGAAAAGCCTGTCAAGACAGGCTATAAGGGTTGCGTTTGCGGATGCATAGTAAACCGGACTTGCTACCACAAGCCCCGCCGCTTCTTCAAATAACGGAGCCAATTGATTAACTTCATCATCAAACACGCATTTACCTTCTTTAAAACAAAAGTGGCAAGCAATGCATCCTCTTATATTCTTATCGCCCACTACAAACTCCGTACATTCAACACCGGCTTTTTCAAATATTTTCTTCATTTCTCCCAGCGCTATGCCGCAATTGCTTCCTTGCCTTGGACTGCCGTTAATCATTAAAACCTTCATTGTATGTATCGCCTCCCTATGCAATGTTTACATTTAACCGCTTTCTATTTTAAGTCAATCACTTTTCTCTGTGGAAGTCAATCGCTATTGGCAGGCCTTATCCGTCCGACAAGCTCTTTTGCAGGTATTTTTCAAACGAAAAGCTGAATACCGGGCTGATTATCATCTTAAATACTGCCCATTTTATTCATCAATATTTAATATTGAAAAGTGTTTATTCCAATTGCTCTGCATCATTCTTTCTATCACGCCGTTTACTTGTTTAAAATGATAAGGTTGTAGAATAAACAAATAATCACGGGTTGTCCCACGGACGAATTTAAGCCCCAGCCATTTTGCCGATGCAAGTTCGTTTCGCATCCGTAACGGAGTAAATCTTCGCAAGTATATATGTTCCTTTTCCCTGCATCGATGATTGTAAAAAACAACACTTTTGCCGGATAAATAATAGCCAGCCAATTCATCCTCAGTTATATATTTATCACTTTTTGCCGATGATAGAGAGACACTTTTAACAATCAAGCCATTATCCGGGTCACAGAATATGATATCTGAGTCGGCTAAAGCTTTCATAGAGTTCTTATACCAAACATCTCTATTAAAGGATTTATCACTTCCTGGTCTGAGAATGGCAGAGTAATATTGGGCGTTAGGGATAAGTTCAGCCTTTTCAAGTGCAGCAACACTTCTATCACTTTTAACTATTTGCCGTAGGATACTTAACAACTCATCATCACATGCCTGGAATGACTTGTTATTCAGATACCCGATATGCTTTCCATCACCAATATCATGCTCTTCCGGTTTATATGTACGGTACCAATTAATACCAACTTTTAATCCGGTGCTAGCTATTTGTCTAAGCAAACCTATCTTTCCAAAATCCCCTACATCACCGGCATATCTATCCTGCATTTTATTACACCCTTTCTTTCAATACCTATTGATTTATAATTATATTCGACATAATTACTGTTCGCCTGAAATATGTATAAAAAAATAGATTACAGAACGGTGCAACTCCTATATTAAAGATATCAAACCCGATGAATTGTTATAGGAATCAACCCAAATATACATTTTCATTATGCCATGAGAGGTAGTCCTTCGCGGGAAGTTCCTCAACTTTTTTGGGTACCACACAAAGTTTCTGCCCATGATACTGATAATAAATCCTGCCATTCCCGAAATCCTCTTTAATCCGTTTGCTAACTTCAATCCGAAAATCAGGCGCAATTGTCAGATAACCTTTATCAAAAAGTTTATGTATATCGGAACGTAGCAGCACACCGTTTTGTATATGATGAGGTCCATTTTCAGCATAAGGTTTTATATGGACTGCTTCTAAAACAGGGAGCGTTTTTTCTCCGCTTATTGCGCATCGTCTATAGTATGCGTCAGTAACTAAAATCCGGAATGCACCTTGCCCTAACCGATGTTTACCCAAAGAGTACTGATAGCGTTCTTTAGTATCGCTTATCACCATTTGACTGGATACAGAGCTTCTTTGCAGTCTCTCATATATTTCTTGAAAAATGCGCTTTCCTTCACCTTTTTCTGTATCCATATTTTTCCCTATTACTGTACTTGAAGGCCAATTATGCGGTTGCGCTATCCAGTCTTTTTGTTCAAAGAAGAAAGGTTCCGTCAAAATAATACACCCAACATAAGGGTATGAAATGTCTATTCTGTTCTTTTCTCTATATTTCCTCAATCTTTCTAAAAACTCAGTATAATTTTTTGTGCCGTTTTTCCTTCCAAATGCTTCCCAGGCTAGCGAGATAGGCAACAAGGAGTATTTTACAAAAAAACCACCGCCAACAATGGCATAATACGGCTTTTTCAGTTTAAAAAGAAACAGATCATTTGGATTCAAAGCTTTAAATGCTGTACTGCCTGGTCGCCAGAAATTGACTTCATCAAAATTTTCAGACTTAAGGTTGCAGTACCAATCATAATCAGTCAATCCAACAAATATGTTTCCCATTAATTACTCACCTCATAAGGGATTTTGATTTCATGAGGTTATGCTTGACGTATTACGAAATAATTTTTTATTTTATATTCAATTGTCATTTTTTGTACTAAATATATTATATCTTATACATCTATAAGGAACAAGCGTTCAGCGATCCACCAAAAAATTCGATTAAAAAACGTTAATGTCAATTAAATTTAATGCTACTTACAGATTTAAATAGCTCGTTTAAAGGTGTCCGTAAGGAAAAAACAACCTCCTGTAGGCTAGCACCCAAAAAATAAAAACTCCTGGCAACAATACTGAGAGCCCAAAAGAAGAATCGTCTATGATTATTAATCCTTTAAACGTTTGAGCCTCACTCCACTTATCCTCTGAAACTCACTAGCCAGCAGATTATATATTCCCCTTGAATCATATGGCCAAATCCAATACGCCTCTTGCCGCAGCTTTAGCAGACTTTGTTAGCAATCGGAACATTTCTGGAGTTGGCTGTACTGTTTCAACCCTTTCATTATCATCTTCGAAAAACAAATTGATCTGTTTAAAAAGCTCATAAAACTCAGGATTTTACCTAATAAATTCAGTTCTTGGCCTCTAATAATTATGATATAAATTGTTATGCCAAATTTTTACATACAAATATCAAATCGGTTTCTATAATGATCATTTTACTTTTCTCTTTTCCAAACCAGTCTGTGCTGCAAATATAGTCGCATCATTTTTAGAATTCTTAATTTCAAAAGAACTAATCACCTTCTCTTGTGTCTCAGGGCTCCAATAAATCATTAAGTGCTTTTTAGCTCTTGTGATTGCTGTATAGAAAATATTATGAGTGATCATCTCATCTACTTCCTCAGGAATAATTATTTTCACGGAGTCGTACTCTAAGCCCTGTGCTTTATGTATAGACACTGCATATGCAATTTGAAATGGTATATCTGTATCATCTGTGGAATCATTATCATCGTCCTCGTTCTTCTTTGCTACATGAAACCTAATAATTGATTTGCCTGGTGTTGTTTCATCCATTAATTCTATGTCATAATGCTTAACATCTAATTCCGTTAGAGCTTTATCAAGCTCAATGGTAAACCATATTCTTTCGCAATCATGATCTTCTTCAATACCTACAATCTTCCCTTTTAAGTTATTGTACAAAAGAGGTGCAAATCGCTCTAATTCATTAAACAAAATTGGATCTCCAACCTTAAAGGTCCACAATCCCCACCGATGGGCCGGATTTGGATTATTCTCTTGCAGAAATCTATTTATATTATTAATTCCATACAACCCATCATAATTCAGGCACAAAATAATCTCATCATCTGCTCGTTTTTCGAAAACTGTGGCGTTGAGATTTGATGAATAGCGGTAATTAACAATATGTTCCGTCAAATCATCATCAAGATTTCTTACCTTGCTCCAAAGCGTAAGTAAGGCTTTATCTTTGGTTCTATATGGTGTTTCCAACTCATGCCATGCATATTTCGGCATAAAGTATTTTGCCATTGCAAACCAATTTCCAAACGCAATAGATTCAATTTGGTAAGTATCCCCAACAAGAAGCATTATCTCACATTTAACTTTATTTAAAACTTCCGCCATATCTTCATTACTCACCATGCTACATTCATCCATAATAAGCATATCATAATCTGTCTTAATGTTTTTGGTCATCAAATATCTTCTGACAGTTGAAAACTCACAATTCTGTGCTTTGACATTGCGTCTGAGATTATCAACCGCCGGATTAGTATTGGCCAAGAACAATTTACTATGTGAATCAAAAAACTGCGAAACAAAATTTATTAAGTATGTTTTCCCTGTCCCGGCAGCACCGTAGAGTAAAGCTACCCTGGTCTGAGAATATAATTCTTTCAATACTTTCTTCTTTTCAGGGCATTCTATATTTTCTTCAATCCACGTACATATAGCATTCCTATAGCCCTGCAATCCCACTTGAGAATCAGTTTGTAATCTTCTAATAATGGACTCTGTATCAGTCAAAGCGCTTTTGATGTAAATATTTTCCCCGAATTTGGATATTGTTCGACGATCTTTATGTTTTTTATAGTTAATATTATTGTTAAATTTCTGTATGAGTTCATCAACATTGTCGAAATTTGATTCAATTTTTTTTATAGATGTATAAAGCTTAGCATTTGTACTCATATTATTATGTATATATCTTGCCAATAACTCGTGTTCTCTTCCTTCACAATCAATGCAATCAAATAACTCCGAAGAATCTGGATTATGTTGCAACAACGAAGATGCGTAAGGCATTTGATCAAATGGAATGCATCCATAATCTAAAAATAGATCAGATAGCAATCTATTCTTTTCCGGCATATATTGTCGCTTTAATACCTTATTTTTAAGAATTTGTAATAAATACCTTAAAACATTACTTCCTGGCTTTTCCGACATTATCAATGATCTGCTCAAGTCCAAGACTTCCTCAAAGTGATTAGCTTTAGCTTTAGAAAACATTTTCTGTTTTATCTTGTTATATCTTTTATCTGTAGTAGTAACTATATCCAGCAAACTTGCCCCAGAGAGTGACAAATAATTCATCATACCAATATATTCCGAGTTATTCTTATCTATTTTTATACTTTTCCCGATTAATTTTGCATAATTTGTTAGCTCGCATGGTCGAATAGATACTGAATATCCTTTCAAAATACAAATTGGCATCTTCTTATTTTCAACATAAATATAATCATAAATAATTGATGCTTTGATAGAATAATGAGAAGGTATCATAAATTTTGAATATGCAATAAATTGCGTATACCGGATTATCCGGACGGCAATTCCGGAGGCATCCGGACATTAAACCGGAGACATCCGGACACCTTATCGATCAACTTGATTTTACATTAAAGCTTATCGTAGTACAATATT
>JBLNDI010000010.1:0-13070 GCA_050261495.1 Bacillota bacterium | reverse complement strand
AGGATAGATTTGTAAAGGGATTTCTCGAGTTTATTTCGGTGATTTCCATTGTGCGGACGTTCCGTAAAAAGATGCGGATTTTATATATTGGGAACCGTCCGCGTCCTTTCTTCAGCGTTATGTATGATGAAAGCGATATATTCGGCAAATTCGGGGTTGAGGTAGTACCACAGCCATATTACGAGATTTTAAACAAAGTTAATGAAATTATTGGTAAAAACAGCGTTGAATTCCGTGAAAACATTGAGGAAATGAGCGGGCGCATTGATTGTTCGCCGTTAACCGAGGAGAATTTAAAGAAAATTGTAGCGCTGAAAGAAGCATTCAGGTATTTTGCAGAAATAAACAACTGCTATGCCATTGCCAGCGAATGCTGGACATTGCTGCCGCAAACCCTGGGGATACGTCCCTGTGCAGTGAACGGTGAATTGACGGGAATAGGATTGCCGGTAGCGTGTGAGGCCGATGTCATGGGCGCCGTTACGTCACTGCTGATTCAGGCTGCCGATTTGGACAGGAGCCCGACATTTTTTGCAGATGTTACGATCCGCCATCCTCATAATGACAACGCAGAGTTGTTATGGCACTGCGGGCCGTTCCCTTATGTACTGAAAGCCCCCGGAGAAAAAGGGTTTATTTCTGAACTGGGGAAAGGACAGTGGCGGATTAAGGATGGAGATATCACCGTATGCCGCCTGGACGGCACGGACGGCAATTATAAATTGCTGGTGGGAGAAGGACGCAGCTGCGAGGGGCCGGAAACGGAAAGCACATATGTTTGGTTTGAAACGGATAATTGGGAAAAGTGGGAAGAGAAACTGATATTTGGACCATATATCCACCATGTGTCGTGTATTTTTGGAAAACATGGAAGGGCTCTGGCCGAAGCAGTTAAGTATATGCCCGGCGTTGAACTGGATTCGATTGAAGATTACGGCATGAGTTTAGGCAAATAGGGAGTGAGCAACCCGGATATGAAAGAATTTGATGTAGTCTGCGTTGGGGTTGCCGTTGTTGATTTGCCTCTCTATCCTGTTGACAAAGAACTGTTCAGCAGGAATCTGACACAAATCAGGCCGCCGGAGTTCCATGCCGGCGGCGGCGCGGCAAACCAGGCGATTGTCCTTTCCCGCATGGGAAACAGGACGTCGCTGCTTACGATACTTGGCAAAGACGTTTTCGGACAGATTTTAACCGGTTTATTATCGGACTGCGGCAAGGATATTGACCTTTCCCATGTTTCTTTCCATGAAAAGGCGAGGACGGGTATCAGCGTTGTCATGATAGAACCGGACGGGCAGCGGCATTTTTGCGTAAACAGGGGCGCCAACAATCATTTCAGCATTGAGAGGCTTGATTTATCGGTTTTAAAGCGAGCGAAGGTTGTCAGCCTTTCATATTTGTTTGCCTTGCCGGGGTTTGATGGTACAGGGACTACTGCATTACTCAAGATTGCGAAGGAAAACGGGGCAATTACGGTTGTGGATACATTGACCGATATAGCGGGAATTGGACTTGACGGCGTCCGGTCCACGCTGGAATGCACGGATTATTTTTTCCCGAGTTACGATGAAGCCGCGGCAATAAGCAGGGAAACCGAGCCCGAGAGAATTGCCGACGTCTTTTTGAATGCTGGAGCCGGTCATGTGGGAATCAAGCTTGGCAGCAAGGGCTGTTATTTCAAAGATAAGGATAATGAATTCTATCTGCCGGCTTTTGACGGTCCGGTGGTAGACACCACGGGTGCGGGAGACAATTTCATGTCCGGCTTTATAACGGGACTTGTCCGTGGATGGGACATCAGGAGATGCTGCCGGCTCGGCAATGCGGCAGGAGCGTTATGTGTTGCTGAAATTGGCGCGAATTCTGCAATTAAAGATTTTGAACAGGTCGAAAATTTTTTGAAGGAAAGGGAGAAAAGTTATGAAAATTGCAGTTATTAACGAAGGCAGTACAAAACATAGGAACAGCGACGTAATGAAGGCCTTGGACGGAATGGGTCATGAGGTTTTTAACCTTGGTATGAAAAACATAGAAGGCGAGCCTGATTTAACTTATATGGAAACTGCTCTAATGACGGCGCTTGTTCTTAACATGAAAGCGGTGGATTTCGTGGTCGGCGGCTGTGGAACGGGACAGGGATACATGAATGCTGTCCTCCAGTTTCCGGGGGTCTTCTGCGGCTTAATAATGGACCCGGTCGAGGCGTTCCTTTATGCCCGGGTCAATGCGGGCAATTGCATATCACTTCCTTTGAATAAAGGCTATGGCGGAATCGGCGGCGACATAAACATCCGCTATATACTGGAGAAGCTTTTCGAAGATTATGACAAAATCTACGGAACAGGTTATCCTGCAGCCCGCGCTGAAATCCAGATCAATGCAAGAAAAAAATTAGCCAGGCTTTCCCAGGACGCACACCTGCCGATGATCGAAATTTTGAAAGCGATGGACCAGGAACCGGTTAAAAGAGCGCTCACCTTCCCGGGAATGGTTGATTTCCTTAAGACTGCGCCGGAGTCCGGGTTGAAGGATTATGTCCTGGAATTGGCCGGCCGGTTTGGCAAATAAGCGAAAATAGACGGGATAGCCCCATCGTTAAAACGGAGGATAATATGACCAGATTAGAAGAGAGTAATATGAAAGCCGGGTTGCTCACTGCAGAGATTAAAAATCGCGGGTATGACGCGGTTGTTATAAAAAAGCAGCCGAATTTTTCCTGGATTACATCCGGGGGGCGCGGGTTTATAGGCTTGTCTTCCGAAAATGCGTGCGCATATATTGTTGTCACGCCGGAGCGGATATACCTCGCATCAAACAATATTGAGTCGCCAAGGCTTTTGAAAGAGGAGCTGCCCGAAGGTTTTGCGGATTCAATAACGCTTGAGTGGCATGAGGACGGCAATATGGGCGCAATGCTGAAGAAGATTTTCGGGAATATAGCGGACGATACCGATATGGACGATTGGTTCAAGGCGGCTCGTACGAATTTAAACCCCAATGAAATTCAACGCTACAGAACCCTGGGAAATAATGTTGCGGACGTGTTGGAAACCGTCTGCTTTTCCTTGCGCCCCGGGTTGACGGAATTTGAAATAGCCGGGTTGATATCCCAAAAATTATGGAGCCGCGGAATCGAACCTATAACCCTGCTGGTTGCGGCCGATGAGCGCAGCCATTATTTCAGGCATTATGTTCCGACAGGTAACCGGGTGAATTCGGGCGTGATTGTCTCTCTCTGCGCCCGTTCAGGCGGACTGGTTGTATCCGCCACTCGAAGCGTCGCCTTTAAAAAAGGATTCGCCCAGGGGTACGACAAGCTGCTGAATGTGGAACAGGCCGCTCTTGAGGCGACATTGGAAGGCGGTACGCTGGGAGATGTGATAAGCAAAATCATATCGGCATATAAAGAAAACGGCTTTTCAGATGAATGGAAAAACCACCATCAGGGTGGCTTGACAGGCTATCTTGCCAGGGAGATCCGTGCGAATCCGTCCTGCCAGGTTGCCGTGCAAGCAAACCAGGCATATGCATGGAATCCCTCCGCAATAGGGGCAAAATGCGAAGACACTGTCATTCGCCTGGATGGCCGGTTGGAGTTTATTACGCCGGTTTCTGCAAATTGGCCCAAATTGAATAGGGGTAAATGGATTCGTCCGGATGTTTTAAAAGCATACTAACCCAATGGCTGATGATCGGCGGCTTCGTACCCGGCAACCCTTTTAGGCGCCCGGCAAAGCTGTTTACAGACCCAGCAAACCCCTGTATATGATCTTGAGCACAAGCGCTGCCATTTCCTCCGGGGACTCAACTGTCCCTTCAGTGAGCCACCTGTGCAGGGTGCTTACGCATCCCGTAACGGCATAGTTCAGGATATATTTCTTATTTTTCTCCGGTGCGTTATATTGGAACGGCACCAGTTCGACCAGTTCCATCAAATCCTTTTGGAAAGCATGGTCGCAGTTTTCTCCTAAAAGCACCGTGAACAAATCCGCATTTGCCTTGGCATATTCCAATATACCCTTAAGATTCTGCTCCGTAATAGGCATCCGGTCATCCACGTACTGTTCCAGAAAACTCTTCAGGTTGTTTATAACTTCAGCCTCCACCTGCCGAAGCAGGTCAAATTGGTCGGTATAATGGGCATAAAATGTGCTGCGGTTGACGTCGGCGACTTCGCACAGCGCCTTTACGGATATTTTCGAGATATGCTGTTTTTTAAGCAGTTCAACAAGCGCTGACTTGAGCAGTGCCTTGGTATATTTCACCCTGCGGTCTGTTTTCTTTTTCGCGTTCACGGCGGTTCTCCCAAAAATTTTTGTGCAATCCAACATTTTTATAAAACCGTGTTGGATAAGATTCATATTTACCAACAATGCTGGTTGTATTGCAACACAGTGACTATTATAATCGTATAGTGCTTATAAAACAAGGCCTAAATTTATAAAAAATTGTTGGGAAGGTAATATGGACAGATTTGCGCGGACCATAGT
Organism: Bacillota bacterium; assembly: GCA_050261495.1. Taxonomy (GTDB): domain Bacteria; phylum Bacillota; class Clostridia; order Acetivibrionales; family DTU013; genus JBMNKL01. The sequence continues at coordinate 8,577 of JBLNDI010000010.1, read as the reverse complement.
AAACAACCAGAAAAAAATAATCGTTCTGTTTATCCTTGTTACACTGGCTGCGATGTTTATCGCGCTATTTGTGGACGTCAACTACAACCTGGCAGATTACTTGCCGCAAAAGGCCATTTCCACCACCGGCATCAGGGTTATGAACCGGGAGTTTACCCAGGCCATACCCAACGCAAGCGTAATGGTAAAGAACGTTTCGGTGGTGGAAGCCATGGAAATCAAGAAGCGGTTGTCCGGAATCGAAGGAGTTTCCGAGGTTTTGTGGCTGGATGACGTGGTTGACTTAATGCAGCCCCTTGAAATACAAGACAAGGAAACGGTTGAAGGCTTTTATAAAGATCGCAGCGCCCTTTTTTCCGTTACTATTGAGAAGGGCGCCGAGGGAGCGGCTTGCGCAGCCATACGCGAAATTATCGGCCCCGAAGGGGCAATTGCGGGAGAAGCGCCTAACCTGGACGATATGCAAAACGCGGCAACATCCGAAGTAAGGCTTGCCGTGGCTATCTTGCTCCCCGTCATTATTGTAATCCTGGTTCTGTCCACGTCATCCTGGATAGAACCGGTTCTATTCCTCTCGGCAATCGGGGTGTCGGTTATTATAAATATGGGCACCAATATTATCTTTGGAGAGATTTCCTTTGTCACGAACGCCATCGCCCCGATCCTACAGCTGGCGGTTTCAATGGACTACGCTATTTTTCTCCTTCACAGCTTCGGGGATTTTCGAAAGAAGTACGATGATGAAAAAGAAGCAATGCATCATGCGATAAAGGCCTCGGTAACCAGCGTGTCAGCCAGCGCGCTGACTACGCTGTTCGGGTTCCTTGCTCTCGTCTTTATGAATTTCAGGATAGGGCCCGACCTGGGCATATGTCTTGCCAAGGGAATCATCTTCAGCTTCATCTCGGTTATGGTATTTCTTCCCGCATTGACCCTTGCGCTTGGCGGGCTCATTGACAAAACAAGCCGCCGAACGATTATGCCTGAGTTTAGAAATATAGGAAGGCCCTTATCCAGGCTTTTTATCCCCGCGGCCATTGTAGTTGCCTTAATTATAGTTCCCTGCTTTTTGGGGCAGAGGCAGACTGATTTTATTTATGGGAATACTGCCTATGACTCAAAACGTGAAATCGGGCGAAGCTATATCGCAATAAACGAGCAGTTTGGGCGGACAAATATCCTGGCCGTTTTGGTGCCCAGGGGCGATATTGTAAAAGAAAGCAGACTGTCCGACAAGCTGGCTGCTCATCCCCGTGTCAAAAGCGTGGTCTCGTACGCCGCCAATGTGGGTGCTTCCATCCCTTCCGGGTTTTTGGACGATGATGTTGTCGGCCGGTTTTACTCGGAAAACTATGCCCGCATTATCCTATATACGGATCTGCCGGATGAGGGGCAAGTAACGTTTAATGCGGTGGAAGAGATCAATGCGATTATTGGCGAAGAATACGACGAATTTTACATGGTTGGCCAGAGCGCAATTTTAAGTGATATGAAAAAGATTGTTGAGGTTGATAATGTCCGTGTAAACATTATCGCCATTGCGGCGATTTTCCTGGTGGTCGCCCTTACTTTTAAATCCTTTTCATTGCCGTTTATCCTGCTTCTTGCCATTGAGGCGGCCATATGGGTAAACCTTTCCTTCCCCTATTTTACCGGCACCTCGATAAATTTTGTCGGATACTTGGTGCTTAGTACCGTTCAGCTTGGCGCAACCATCGACTACGCCATTTTATTGACCGACAAGTATATGGAAAACCGGAAATCAGTGCCGCTTAAACAGGCAATTGCCGGAGCGTTCTCAACTGCATTCAGGTCTATCCTGGTCTCGGCTTCCATTCTTTCTTTCTCCGGCTTCACGCTGTACCTGACCTCGTCGAATGTTATTGTCGTAGACATTGGCCTGTTGCTTGGACGCGGCACTTTAATCTCCATGTTCATGGTTATTTGCTTCCTGCCCGCCATGCTCATGCTGTTTGATGGAATTATAGCCAGAACAACCAAGGGAGCAAGTTTTTTCAAGGGAAAAGGTATTCCGGCGGCTGTCGCGGCGCAGGAGAAATCCGGGGCGGGACCCCGCATGATATGAAACTTGTGATATTTAACTTTTTGATATATAAAGGAGAGTTTTTATGAAACCGTTAAAACCGTTTTTAATTAAAAAGGGCAAAAGTAAAGCTGCAAGGTATATTGCGCTGTTGATTATAGCTGCGCTTATCATATCGGTTTATTCGCCTGTCCCTGCCGGCGCCGCTTCTCTCAAGGAGGAAGTGGTATATGTCCGTCTTGCCAACGACGGCTCGGTCAGCAAGGTCTACGTGGTCAACCGTTTCCAGGTGGGGGAGGAGAATGAAATACTCGACTATGGGAATTATGCCTACGTGCAAAATCTCACCGATACCAGCGTAATCAGGCTGGAGGACGGAAAAGTGACGTTGAATCCCCAGGGGGATGAAATTTATTACGAAGGTTTCCTGGTGGACCCGGAGCTTCCGTGGAATATATCCATTACATACCTGCTGGACGGCAGGGAAATCGACCCCGACGATCTGGCGGGGAAAGCGGGCAATTTGGTTATCCGCATTGAAACCGGCGCCAATCCTCGCGGGAACAAGGATTTTTTTGATAACTATGCGCTGCAGATTTCTCTTACGTTGAGAGACAGCATTTGCAAGAATATTGTGGCCGAAGGAGGCACCATATCCGTAGTGGGCAGCAACAGGCAGATAAACTACGTGGTCCTCCCGGGAAAGGAGGCCTCGCTGGAGATAAAGGCGGATGTTGAAAATTTCGAGATGCCCGCTGTTACTATTGCAGGCGTCCGCTTGAACATGGATTTTGACATTAATGACTACGATATGTCCGAGCTTAGGAAGCTAATGGACGGCATAGCTGATTTGGACGACGGCGTGCAGGAGTTGCTTGACGGGATTTTTGATATGCGTAAGGGCGTTGATGGATTCCACGACGGGACCACTGAATTGTGTAAAGGCGTGGGTGAATTCAAGGACGGAATATACGATCTTTCCGAAGGAACCGGCAAACTTAAGGATGGCGTGTCCGACCTGAAGGACGGCGCTGTCGAGATGGCCGACGGCGCCTCAAAACTGGCTGATGGCGCCACAGACCTCGTGGACGGAGTGCGCGAATTGGATGAGGGAGTTGGCAAGTATGCAGACGGCATCGATGAGTTGTATGACGGAATCGGAGAACTACTGATAGGTTTCAGTCAACTCTATTCAGGAATGGATGAAATCACCAAGGGGTCGAATGACCTTAAGTCGGGCGCTTCCGATCTGGCTTCCGGCGCTTCATCGGCAGCGGTAGGCGGCAATGCGCTGGTCAACGGTTTTTCGAGTTATTTTAACGTGATTATTGACATGGTCAATGCGCAACTGGCCGGCTCGGGAATCCCTGCATTAACGCGTGACAATTATTTGGCCATATTGGAAAACGTATTGTACGGGGATGCGATTTCACAGACGCGCCTGGCTATAAAAGCCCAGGTTGAGGCGGAAGCCCGTCAGTCGATCCTGGAAGGCATTCTCGAGAGTATGCAAATGCCCATGGAGCAGTTTAACCTCCTTCCTGCGGACGATGCAACCCGGATATTTATAGAGCAGGCTGTTGAAGCCCAGCTTTTGGCCATGCAGGCGCAGCTTGACGCGCAGGTTGAGTCTATTCTTGCCTCGAAGATGGCAGATATTCGTGAAAGCGTGAAGGAACACCTGGAGGCAAATCCCGGGGAAAATCCCGAGGCGCTGCAGCTTCTCCGGCTTCTCGAGATGCTCAAGGGTTATGATCAGCTTCTCAATGGCCTCAACCGGTATGTCTCGGGCGTAAACGCATTAAGTTCGGGTGTCCGGGGGTTTTACACGGGGATTTCCGATTTCAATAAAGGCTTGGAGGAATACAAAAACGGGCTGTCCGAATACCAAACCGGCCTGGCGAGGTTTTACAACGAATCCCATGGGCTGGTGGACGGCATTAATAAACTGAAAGAAGGAACCGTGTGGCTGCTGGACGGTGCAATTGAGTTAAAAGATGGAATAGTGGAATTCAAGAATGGTACGATCGAGTTGCGGGACGGCGTTATCAGGCTGTTTGACGGTATTGTTGAGCTTCATGACGGGGTTGTGGAGATGCATGAGGGAGCCATTGAATTAAACGACGGCGTTATTGAGTTGAATGACGGCACAGGTAAGCTCAGGGACGGCATAAATGACCTGTACGGCGGGGTGGCGGAGCTTAAGGACGGCACAGGCAAGCTTCGCAGGGAGACTTCCACGCTGGATAAAGATATTGTCGACGCTATTAGGGAAAAGATCGATGAGATGCTGGGACGTAACGTTCCGGTCAAATCATTTGTGTCCGAAAGAAACGGCGAGATTTTATCGGTCCAGTTTGTAATGCAGACCGAGGGAATTTCCATACCCGACGAGGTCGAGGAGATAGAGCCCGAACCCAAGTTGACCTTTTGGCAGCGTCTCATCCGGCTGTTCGGGTTTCAGCCGTAGGTTAACTGCAGGTTAGCAGTAAGTTAGCCATAAGTGGAGGGAGATTTTTGCTGATTCTTCCTTAATATTTTTTCCGGATGTGCTGTTATCATGTTGCAATGCCTGCGCCATCCGGAAATCTTGATATTTCATTTTAATTTATTGAAATATCATGCTTGACGGATAACGTTAGTTGTGTTAAGCTGAATGAATAAAAAAGTATTCATTCAGTCAAGAACCCGACGAAATGTCCGGCGAAAATGCAAAAGGCTGCTGACCGGCTATACAAACGGAAAAGATGCATGTATGCACGATGGGAGGATTGGTAATATGGAAGATAAAAAGTCGGTATTATTCGATTGCGCAAAAGAACTGTTCAGTACCAAGGGGTTTAAAGACACAAGCGTCGCCGATATTACCGGGAAGGCCGGCTACGCCGTAGGTACTTTCTATATTTATTACCCTTCCAAGGACAAGCTTTTTGCGGAAATACTCAAGCAGGAAACGGCTGTTTTAATGAAAAACATAATGAAATCCGTCAACCCGGATGATGACCCCGTGAAGCTGATAAAGCAGCTTTTGGCGTTAAATATGGAAGGTATGCTCTCCAATCCCATACTGAGCCAGTGGTACAATCCTGACGTATACAACAAGATTGAAAAGATTCTGCTCAGGGAGGACGGGCTTCAGGCAGTTGATTTCCTGTACGGGGACTTCCTGGGGTTTGTTCGGAAATGGCAGGCGGAGGGGAAAATAAGGCCGGATATCAGCAGCGAGATGATAATGGCCATATTCGAGGCCATTATCCGGATCGGTTACCACAAGGAAGAGATCGGGCTGAAATATTTCCCCGAACTGCAGGAGCATTTAGCGGATTTTGTTTTGAAAGGGCTTACGGATTTTCCGAAGCAAAAAGCTGCGCAAGATTGCACGTGAAAGCGACGGATGGCGGATAGTATTAAGCGGCTGATAAAAAAGCTTAAAACGCTGCCAAGGAAGGAGAGATGGGATATGAAGGACAGGGCTGCAGCTGAAGCCGCGCATAGCGGCATGGGTACGGAAATGATTCACAAGGCTTTCGGCAGGTACCCGGCGAATGCGCTGCGAGCAGTAAAAAATGAGACTGAAAGGCTGGAATGTATGCTCAGCCGGTTTCAGCCGGGAAGCGACATAAGCCGGATAAACCGTTCCGCGGGTATAAAACGGGAAAAGATCAGCCCTGAAACCTGCGATATCCTTTCACGCGCATTGAAGTGCTCGGCTGCTTCCCAGGGGTTTTTCGATGTCACCGTCGGACCGCTTGTAGATTTGTGGGACTACAAGCACGCGTCGGAGCCTCCTGAAAACAGCAGGATAAAGGCGGTTCTCCCGTTAGTTGACTACACCGGCTTGGAACTGGATGCCGCCGCAAAAACAGCAGGACTGAAAAATCCCGGACAACATATAGATTTAGGCGGTATTGGGAAGGGATTTGCCGGCGACCGTTTCATGGAGATATTTAAAAAATATGGCGTGGCATCTGCCTTTTCCAATATAGGAGGGAATGTGTCCACGCTTGGCAGCAAGCCCGACGGTTCGCCATGGCGCGTGGGCATCCGCCACCCCAGGCTGAACGGCTTGATTGGCATGGTTGAGGTAACCGGAAAAGCGGTGGTTACTTCCGGCGACTATGAGCGATATTTTTTCAATAAGGAGGGCAGAAGGTTCCATCACATACTAAACCCGGCTACGGGGTATCCTGCGGAGTCCGGGCTTGTCAGCGTTACCGTTGTGGCGGACAGCGCCATGATTGCCGACGCGCTGTCAACTGCCATGTTTGTCGCCGGCCTGGAGAGAGGGTTAGCCTTGAGAGAAAAATACCCTTGCACGGAGGCAGTCCTGGTAAACACAAAGATGCAGGTATATGTCACGCGAGGCTTACGGAACTGTTTCCGGACGGCTGGCGGGATTCATACAATCTATATGTAAGAAAGGTAAGGTTATATTATGCAAATTGCCAAAAAAAGAAAGGGGAAATTTAAAATGTGGGTAGCATTGTCAATTGTCGGAGTGATTGCGGTTGTATTGGCCGGAGGGATTGTCCTGACCGCTCCGGGCCGGAAGGAGCTTCAGGATATGGTCATTGCCGAAGTGGATTTTAAAAATCTTAAGGATGGAGTTTATACGGGTGAATACCGCGGTTCAAAAGATAGTTTCAGAAACGCCAGGGTCGAGGCGACAGTAAAATCGGGAACCGTTACGAAAATCAAGGTGACAGGTGGAGCGCTGGCCGGTGACAAGCAGGAAACTCAAATCAAAAAGGACATTACGATAAACAACCTGTTTGATAGAGTAATCAAAAACCAGTCGCTGCAGGTAGATGTCATAAGTGGTGCGACGCTTACATCAAAAGCTCATCTTAAGGCTCTTGAAAATGCGTTGAAGCAGGCGGAGACCAGATGACGCCGACGGGAAATTAGCAGATAATCAGCCTAAAGAGCCGCATTTCCCCGGCAGGCAAGTTTTTGAGATAAATGAAGCAGTGCTTGTGATATAATAATAAGCAGATACTATAGAATGGGGGAATGATTGGTATGAAGATAAAATGGTTGGGACACGCATGTTTCCTTTTAACATCGGAAGCCGGCACAAAGATAATGACCGACCCCTTTGACGATTCGGTAGGCTATCCCGTACCGAATGAAGAAGCCGACATAGTAACTACAAGCCACGACCACTTTGATCATAGTTATATTAAAGCCGTAAAGAATCCGAAAGATGGGAAGTTTCTTCATATAAACAGTCCGGGCAGGTACAGCCGGAACGATATAATAATTACCGGAGTTTCAACATACCATGACCAGGCCGAAGGCAAGAACAGGGGGCGCAACGTGGTTTTTGTCATTGATATCGACGGCCTCAGGGTATGCCATTGCGGAGACCTTGGACATATTCCCGACAGCAGGCAAATAGCGGAAATAGGCCATATCGACGTCCTGTTGGCGCCGGTCGGGGGTACGTTTACAATAAACGCGAAAGAGGCATGCCAGGTCGTCAGCTTGCTGAAACCCTCCGTCACTGTTCCGATGCATTACAAAACGCCTGCCCTTAGGTTTAACCTGGATGGAGTTGATAAATTCCTGTCGGCGGCCGGTCTTTCGACGCGGACGGATATATATGCCCACAAGCGGGGAATCGAGATAACCAAAGCCAATATAAAAACATTGCCGGAAGTCATTGTACTCGACTATATGTAAGCGGCAGCGTTTATATACCGACCCATGTTTTAAACCTACGGATAAAAAATTCGGAAGGGATGGGGAATTAAGAAGCATGGAATTGCTGCAATACCACCGGGACTTCATCTCTAATGCTTAAACTGTTTTCCCCCACATCACAGTCCACAGCCAGGATGCAGACGCCTTGCCTGTGCGCATAGGCTAAAGCATCCGCAAAGGCCTGGTGGGTAGCGGCATTTGGAGTAAAATACCGTACTCCGGCTATTTTAATTACAAATACCACAAATGCCCTGTACCCTTCCTTCAGGCTGTCACAAAGTTCGAAAATATGCCTTACGCCCCTTTCGGTCGGAGCGTCGGGGAACATGGCGACATTGCCGGTCTCCAGCGTTACTCCTTTTACTTCTATCAGTACTTTGTCCGTATCCGTTTCCACGAAAAAATCAAAACGGGATCCACCGAAGGAGTATTCCGTCTTGATTTTTTTTATGTTTTTCAAAAACCTTCCCGTTTGCAGCCACTCAAGCATGACCTTGTTTGGAGCCTGTGAATCGATATTAACCAGTCTGCCGTCTTTTTCAACTCCAATCAGCGACCATTTTGTACGCCTGGCGGCTTCTTTGTGCTCCTGCATGTAAACAGCGGCCCCTTCGCGCAGCAATTCGCCCAACCGGCCGGTGTTTTTAACATGAGCAGTCTCCACCTTGCCGTTAACAATGACTTCGGCTACAAAACGGTTTGGTCTTGAGATAAAAGTTCCTTTAATGATATTGTCGTATGTCATAACCGCTACCTCATCGAATTGCAAAATGCTTTATACCTTTTCACCGGCGTACAATGCTATTATCCCAAAAAGGGATATTACC
>JBLNDI010000009.1:0-25941 GCA_050261495.1 Bacillota bacterium | reverse complement strand
TGTCAATAACGTAATAGTACATTTTCAGGTCGACGTCGTCCTTGAAGTTCTGGTTGAAATCCGAAGCCGTCGCAACATTGTTCAGGATGGCATTATACTGCAGCACATACCCGATCCCGATTGACGCAATTAAAATGATCAGGATCATAAGAGGAAGCGCAACAATCAGGATCATCTCCCATAGTTTGCTCTGCATTGTAATCTTTCCGTTGCTCGCCTTGCGCCGGAAATATGCTATCATTGCCTGTCTCCTCTGCGATATTCACTGGGTGTCAGGCCTGTGACTTTCTTGAATACAAAGCTGAAATAATGCGGATCCTTATACCCGACAGTAAACGCGATCTCGCCGGAACGCTTGTCCGACTGCCTGAGCAGGCGTTTCGCCTCGTCGATCCGTTTGCCGGTGAGGTATTCTATAAAGGTCATCCCGACTTCCTGGCTGAATATCGCTGAAAAATAATTCGGACTTATGTTGACTCTTTTTGCCACCCTGTCGAGTGACAACGATTCTTCGTGATAATGCTCGTCAATATACGCAATCGCCTGGTTCAGCAGGTCGCGCTGCTGTTTTTTGCTCTCGCTGTCCCTAAGCTCGATCGCCTGCCGCATGATCCGACGCGCATACTGCCGGACTTCATACGGCGTCGATACATTGTCGGCCGGCCGGAGCTCCGGCGACCAATAGCTGTCGGCGCGCCAACCGAATGAATCGAGATACTTCACTGTTGCAAGATAAACCGACATTGCAAGATACCTGCAGAACAACGGCAGCGAAACAGCTTCACTTTCAGCGCTTTGCAGCAATTGGTCCAAAAAGTGGTCTGTTTCTTCTATCGTACCATTGCTCAAAAAGTTATAAATCCGCTCCTGCTGGACTACCATTTTGCCCGGGTCCGTTTCCCGGACATCCTTTTTATGCAGATTGCGGATGCTATCTTCAGTCAATATATGTTCCTGCGGGCAAAGATAACGATAAGACAATATGCGGTTTGCTTTCTCAAAGCAGGCCGGAATGGAACCAAGCCTCGAAACCGGCGTACCCCATGCGATATGCCATTTTACATTGCTCCCGGCCATGGCGCAGCAACCCTGGATGGCTTCGACGCAATCTTCCGTCCGCCGCGCGATATCGTCCGGCCCGCCCTTTACCAGCACGGCGTAGGTAGTAACGTTCCAAATGAACAGAACCAATTCCGGATGTTCCGCGATAAACTGCTTGATCTTGTCCTGTACTACGGCAATCTCATCCGTGTATCTTTCCGGCGCGCTCCCATCATATCCCGCGCTGTTCAGCGAAAAAAGCACGATGTTGTAATACGGGGCGTTCAAATCGATGTCCAGTTCCTTTGCGGTCCTGGATATTTCCTGTACGCTCATGCCGCCGGTGGCAATTTGCTCGAAAAATTTCCTGCGCGAATACATTTCGTAATCCCGGACTTCCCGCTTGAACCTCTCGAGGTATTCCTGCTGCTTCTTTTCGGCTTCCATCTTTTTATACAGATCCGTTAAGACCTCTACCATCTTTCCTTTTATAATCGGCTTGAGCAGGTACTGGTCCACACCCATGCTGATAGCCTTCTGGGCATAGGAAAAATCATCGTGTCCGCTGATGATTACAATTTTGGTCTGCGGCAGCTCTTTTCGGACCAATTCGATCAGCGCAAGTCCGTCCATGAACGGCATCTTGATATCAGTTATAAGGAGATCTGGCTGTATCTGGCGGATCAATGGAAGAGCAAGCTCTCCATCCGGGGCATCGCCGGCATATTGAAAGCCATATTGCTCCCACAGAATATTTTTTCGTATACCTTCCCGCACCACGATCTCATCTTCGACAAGAAAGACCTTAAACATATTGTCTCACCTTATAACAGACGTGCCATATATTTACATTGCAATAACCAATAATTATTATATATTACTTTAAACCGGACCGCAAACCTTAAATATCTGATGCACCGTATGCCGCGTCGTATACGTGCTGCGGACGCTCCCGCCGTCAGTCCGCCCGTTTTCAATTTTCTCCGGCATTTTCAGGTCTCCGGATGACGGCGGGTTGACGATAAAACAGCGCGGTTGTCAGGACGCCCAGCAACAACAATGTGATGCTCAGAACAAAAGGCAATATTCTTGATATATCGCTCAAAAGCCCTCCTATATATCCAAAAGGCACGCTCACCAGCATTACGGTGGTCTGAAGTATGGCCATAATTCCCGAACGCTCCTCGGGGTCTGCATAAATAGCCACCAGCGATTCCCTGAGAGTACCCAAAACAGAAAAGGCCAGCGAGTCAAAAATTATTGAAACCGTTAATAATACATATCCCCACACGCCAATGTTTGCAATTGAAATCAGTATTATGTAACTGAATACTAAACTGAAGAACCCTCCGTACAGAGGCCGTTTCAGGTCCGATTGCCTGACTTTTGAGATAATCGTGAAGAAAAGAATAATAGACAATATATTGCGTACCATCGGAAAGATGGGCAATAATGTATCCGGAACGCCAATGCGGCGCGAGACAATGATCTGCCAGAAAGTCATTCCGAGCCTGCCGACAACCTCTACCAATATGCTGATGATTATGGCAAATATGGTACCTGAAGAATTCCGTATCTTTAACAATGCGCTTTTATACCCGGACAGCATCTCGCTCCATCGCATATTGCGGGACATCTCGCGCTTGATTTTGCCGACGCTCGTTTCAGTCGAAAACTTATTTAAAATCAGGATTTTAGCAGTCATTACAATAAATGCGTTGATATAGAGTATTCGAATAGCCGGGGCCAGCGTCAGCTTTGCCACCAGGATTGAAGATATCGGCGCAAACAGCGCGGACATGTTGCCGGCTATTATAACCCATGAATATATCTGTGTTATTTTATCTTTTGGAGCGTCTTCCACCAGCAGGCAATCCCAGGATACCGTGGGTATCCTCATCAGACCGTTAAGCAGCGCAGCTGCGACAAAAAACCAAAAGCCCTGGCTGGACGCCCATATAAGGCAGGGAAGGCTCCAGGCCAGGAAATCAAAGATTGCGGTACTCTTCCTGCGTCCCATTTTATCAATAATTGCGCCTGATAAAAACGCAAAAATCATCTGGGAAAACATGTTAATCGAAGCGACAATCCCCACCTGTACGTCGCTCATGCCGAAAGTAAGCATATATACAGTTGCATAAGGCAAACACAGGTTCATGGAAAGGCCCCACATGGGTTCAGTGTAAATGCAGGCACGAGAATTGCCGCGCAACTCGACAAGAGTGCGCAGCAATTGGAATTTTTTCAATATGTTTTTCATTATAAATCGTTCCTTCTTATGTTATATTTTAAACTTCATCAAAAGCTACTACTTTCTTTCCCTGACCTCAAAATATACGCTGTATTTCTCATAACCTATATCATAAAGAGGCTTAAAGCGGATATTCCTGTCCTGCCCGTATGTCCTGTAGCTTGTTACCCAATTGCCCCATTCTCTTTCATTATCAGGTATGAGTATGGTTTCAGGCCTCTCTTTATCGCCGTATATAATCCTGTCCTCATCGCACAATCCCGCAAGGACCACGGGACCCTCCATAAATGCGACTACCTCGGGGTTGTCCGGTAGGGGACAGGTTGCAAGCCCTTTGTCAAATTCCAGCGTAACAACATCGTTTTCCCAGACCCTTTTTATTGCGTGGAAGCCTGATGGCCCGCATTCTATGGCTTGCGCCGCTTCATTGACAAAAATCCTGGCTTTGCCCTTTATCCACCATGGAATCCTGAACTTCAGTTCAAATTCCGCGGGTTTTTCGCACATAACCGCAAAATCTACTTTCAGCAGCATAGGCCTGTGCATGACTTCCACGTTCAATATGTTGACAGCATTGCAGCCGCCCGACCTGCTGTCAATATTCTGCCGGATGGTCACACCGGTCCCGTCTTTATTCCATTTCAACTCGGAAGGAATATACTGGCATATGGCTACTCCATCGGGACTCTCGTAATATATGCCCCTGGTATGCGTTGCGTTGGCTTGAACAAGAGTGCCATGGCAGCACCAGAAGTCATGGGTATGTGAGCCCCATCTCTTCCGTGAGCCTGACCGGAGAGGCAGGAAATAGCAAATTAAACCTTCCTGCGGGTATTCGCTATCGGTGCCGCTGGGTGAAAAGCCTTGCCAGTATCCTTGCGCCATAATGCCGTTATACAGGCTTCTCTCCCAATAATCCGCATAACTTGCGTCCCCCGTCCACTTGAAAAGGAATTCGGCAAGCCGCATCATGTTATACACAGTGCAATGCTCCTGGTTTTTATCGCTCAGCCTTGCGGACATGGCATGCGGAGGCGTCCATATTTCACCGCAGGTCTGGCCTCCCGTGCAATATGTGCCCCGTTCGGTTACGGCTGTTTTCCAGTAGGCCTCGACAATATCCCTCCAGCGCTGTTCGCCCGTCACTTCCCAGGCGCGCGCCGCTCCCAGCGCCTCCGGTATCGTGGTATTCGCGTGCATATTGGTAAGAACGTCGACGCCTTCAAGCAAGGGGTCAAAAAGGCGACGCCTGTAATACCTATGCAATAGCTCACGGAACTCGTTCCGCCCGGTGATTTCATAAAGATCAGCCCAGATCTCCAGCATTCCGCCGGTTTCACAGTCTAGGATGTCATCAAATTGCTCCCTGGTAAATTTCCCCGACCACCGGTAAAACCAGTTCGCCCATGAAACAGCTATATCCAGCGCCAGGTTGTTTCCTGCAAGCTTGTACATATCCAGCAGCCCCATAAAGGTCTTATGTATGGTATACTGCGGCGCCCATACCTGTTTCCCTTTTGCGACCCAATCCAGGTATTTTTCAGGGATGGACCCCGCCCACTCGCCGCCGTTTTCTTTCTGACACCTGGCCAGCTCGGAAACAACCCTGTCAGCCTTCCCCTTCACCTCGGGATCGCCTGACGCAGCGTACACCCTTGCGGCAGAAGACAGCCAGTGCCCGAGAAAATGGCCCCTTAACTGACATGTCGGGGATTCCCAGCCCCAGTGTATATTCTCGGGCTTGTTGCTGCTGCTCCATAAGCCTGCTTCAAGATAGTAATTCCTGAGCAAATTTTCAGTGTCAAGGCTCAATATGTACCTGCGGTTCAATTCCACTTTTTTGCTGAGCATTCCCGGCAGCAGTTTAACTGCATCATAGGGAGAATCTTTGTATAAGGGACCCATTGTTCCCACCCCTCGCATACTCGAATTTATATAAAATTATGCTGAAATCACGCAACAGCCAGCACTACCACCGACTTGGGCGGCATCGATACATGAATGCTGCCGTCCTTCAGGGTTACGCCTTTGAAGACTTCCGGCTTTATGTTGTCCGGGTTCTCAAAGGTATTGTGCGCGTTCATGGCCGGAGCGGTAAGAATAGTCCCGCTTACTGCAGAAACCTTGCATCCTCTCAGCGAGCAGTCAATATCGGCCGATTCCTCGTGGCTCAGGTTGCACAGCGATATGTGGATTTTACCATCTTTGTCTATTGAAGCCGAAGCGCTGATTTGCGGGATCGATTTTTCCCCGGAGCGGTATTCGTCGCTTTCAAGTGAGACCGACAGCAGTTCGGCATCCTGGTGTACCTTGTACATGTTGAAAACATGGTACGTGGGCGTAAGAACCATTTTCTCACCTTCGGTCAGAATAACAGCCTGCAGCACGTTGACCGTCTGGGCAAGGTTTGCCATCTTCACCCTGTCGCAGTGGTTATTGAAGATGTTGAGGTTGATCCCGGCAACAAGCGCGTCGCGCAGCGTATTCTGCTGGTACAGGAATCCGGGGTTTGTTCCGGGTTCGACATCGTACCATGTGCCCCATTCATCCACTATAAGCGCGACCTTCTTATCAGGGTCATACTGGTCCATAATGGCGGAATGGCGCGTTACCAGTTCTTCCATGCGCAGGGTTTTCCTAAGCGTATCAAACCACTTGTTCTCGTCAAATTCCGTCGCCCGGCCCTTGCTGTTCCAGTCGGGTCCCGGAACCGTGTAGTAATGCAGGCTCAGCCCTTGCATCATGTCTCCGGCCATCTTCATCAGCACCTCTGTCCATTTGTAGTCGCTGGAGTTCGGACCGCAGGCTATCTTGTACACCTTGTTCCCGCTGAAATTCCTGATGTATGTAGCATATCTCCGGTACTCGTCGGCATAATACTCGGGTCTCATATGCCCGCCGCATCCCCAGTTTTCATTGCCCACGCCGAAGTAAGTCAGTTTCCATGGCTCTTCCCTTCCGTTGGCTTTCCTCAGGTTGGACATGGGCGATTCACCGTCAAAAGTTATGTATTCTATCCATTGCTGCATTTCCTGCACGGTGCCGCTGCCCACGTTTCCGCAGATATACGGTTCGGCTCCGGTAAGCTCGCAAAACCTGAAATACTCGTGGGTTCCGAAATGGTTGTTCTCCACTACCCCGCCCCAGTGGGTGTTGATCATTTTAGGACGCTGCTCGTAAGGGCCAATCCCGTCCATCCAGTGGTATTCATCGGCAAAGCATCCCCCGGGCCACCTGAGGACAGGTATTTTTATCTCGCGCAGCGCGTTTATAACGTCATTGCGTATCCCGTCGATGTTGGGTATGGGAGAATCTTTTCCGACCCAAATCCCCCCGTATATGCATCTCCCGAGATGCTCGGAAAAGTGCCCGTAAATCGTTTTGCTGATTTTCCCTTTCCTTACATCGGCATTCAAAATTAAACGCGTCATTTCTCAGTGCCATCCTTTCGCATATAATTGTATTGTTTTTTATGTTATGTTGCCTTTATTGTATTTTGTCAGTTGCAATACTAATGCATGATTTTTTCGATTAACCTTTATTTCAGATTTTCGACTGCCGCTCTTTCAATAACCAGCCCTTTTTCATAGCGCTTCATGAACTCGTTGAACCCGGCGGCATCCGAAGGATCCGGTGCAACGGTGCTTACGCGCATCCCGGCGAAAACCTTTTGTCCGAGGAAGTCCTCCAGGGTTTCGTTTTCAGCCTTGTTTGCCATATATGACGCAAGTAGGGCAATACCCCACGCTCCGCCTTCTCCCGCCGTCTCCATGACAGATACCGGAGCGTTGACAGCAGCCGCCATAATCCTCTGTCCAACTTCCCTGGTTTTGAAGAAACCGCCGTGTCCCATCATCCGGTCCACTTTTACAGCTTCTTTTTTCATCAGGATATCCATTCCGGTTTTCAATGCCCCTAATGCGGCATAAAGGTTGACCCTCATGAAATTGGCCAGGTTGAACCTGCTGTTTGAGGAACGCACAAACAATGGACGGCCTTCCTCAAAATGGGTGATATGTTCGCCGGAAATATAACCGTATGCCAGTAAGCCCCCGCAGTCAGGGTCGCCCTTCAAAGCGGCGCCCAGCAAGGCGTCGTAGAGCCTGGGCTTGCTTACATTCACGTCCAGGGCTTTCAGGGCTTCGGCAAACAAGCCGATCCACGCGTCGTAATCAGACGTGCAATTGTTGGAATGCACCATGGCCACCGGTTTTCCGGAAGGCGTCATCACAAGGTCAACCTCCGGATGAACCCCGGACAGCTCCTTCTCAAGCACGATCATCGCAAAAACCGACGTTCCCGCGGATACGTTGCCGGTCCTGACCGCCACGCTGTTTGTAGCCACCATTCCTGTTCCCGCGTCGCCTTCCGGGGGACAGAACGGGATTCCCGGCTCCAGCATGCCGGTGACATCCAGGAGGCGTGCGCCTTCCGCAGTAAGCTCGCCGGCCTGTTCCCCCGCCGGAAGAATGCCCGGCAGTATGTCCTCCAAGCGCCACGAAAGATTCCATGGAACCGCCAGTTCGTTAAATTGCCTTATCATATCGCGGTTGTAATCCCCCGTCTTCATGTCCACAGGGAAAACACCCGAAGCCTCGCCGATGCCAAGCACATTCCGTCCCGTCAGTTTCCAGTGGATATAACCCGCCAGCGTCGTCATCAGTGAAATTTCCGGCAAATGCTCTTCCTTGTTAAGCATGGCCTGGTAAAGGTGGGCAATGCTCCATCTTTGCGGTATGGGATAGTTGAAAAGCTGCGTCAGGGCTTCGGAAGCCTGCCCGGTTATATTGTTGCGCCAGGTTCTGAACGGGGTTAAAAGCTTTCCGTCCCTGTCAAAAACCATGTAACCGTGCATCATGCCGCTGATGCCGATTGCGCCCGCCTTCCTGACAGGCACGCCATACTTGTCCGCAACGCTGTCGGCCATTGCCCGGTAGCTTCCCTGCACGCCTTTCCAGATATCCTCCAGGCTGTAAGTCCAGATGTTGTTGACATAACTGTTTTCCCAATCGTAGCTTCCGGAAGCGATCGGCATGTTATCTTCGCTAATCAGAACGGTTTTGATGCGTGTCGACCCCAGTTCGATTCCGATTGCCGTTCTCCCGTTGATAATGGAATCCCTTATAACCTGCAATTCCTTACTCATATTTTCAACCCCTTGCCTAATAGTTTTATCTGCGCCATTTATATTCTTCATGTCCCGTAACAATATACGCCGGGTCATGCCGCTTTCAACCATTCAGCAATCATTCCAGGCAGCCGTTGGCAACAGCCCGTACCCTCAGATGGTGATATTCCTCCATGTTCGGAAACATCTGATGCATATATACGATAGAAAAACCTTCCTTCGGATCAATGGACACATATGTGCCCAGCATCCCGGACCAGCCGAATTCTCCCACCGAGCCGTTCGAATGCCCTTCGGCCGTACTCATCAGGGTCCTCACTCCCAGGCCGTAACCGTACCCGGCCAGATATGAATTGGTGAATTCCTTCAGCTGGACTTCGTTTAAATGGTTTTGCCTCATCAGATCTATCGTTTTCCTGCCGATGATCCTTACCCCGTTATAACTGCCGCCGTTCGCCAGCATTTGTGAAAATTTCAGGTAATCACCCACCGTGGAATAAAGCCCCGCGCCTCCGGCTTCGTACAAAGCGTCGGGCTGATGAAACTTGTCAAACATGCCCGGTATTTTCGTCATCGTACCGTTTTCTTCCCTGCGATAGCAGGAAGCCATTCTTGCTTCAATTCCGTCCCGGTACCTGTAAGCAGTGTCCTTCATTCCGAGGGGGCCGAATATTTCGTCCTGCAGGAACTGCCCGACAGTTTTCCCCGACACCATCTGTATGAGACCTGCGATAATATCGTGCCCGTAACCGTATAACCAGTGCGTACCCGGATCAAACGCTACCGGTACGCTGCCCATCGCTTTTACTTCTGTAACAATATCATACTTTCCATATTTTCTTTCCAATCCGTCTATTACTTTTGCCATCTCGGCGGCTGTCGGTGAATTCGCGATCGGGTAAGGCATGCCGACGGACATGGTAAACGCATGCTTGATCAGCATGGGGTTTTTAGCCTTCCTGGTACGAATGCCGCCGTCATGTCCCACGTCAAGCACCTGGGTATCCCTGTATTCCGGAAAATACTCGTATACTGGTTCATTCAGAAGAAATTTTCCTCTTTCGAACAGCATCATCGCAGCCGTGCATATTATTACCTTGGTCATGGAAAACAGCCGGAACACCGTATCCTCGGTAACCGGTCTTTTCTCTTCCAGGTCAGCGTAACCGAAATACCCCTGATATAAAGTTTTTCCGTTTTTTGCGACTGCGCAGCCGCACCCTGCAATCCCATTCTTCACAAATTGCTTCAATAAAGAGGACAAATCATCAAAACTTGCCATAGTGTAATCTCCCATTTATCAGGTATTCCGTCCATAACCGCCATGGTCCGCTACCACCTGCTTCCCGAAGCATGCGGACAAATACGTAAGGCAAACAACGCCCTCACTTTTACCAAGCAGCCGCAGCTCATGCACGTTGTCCCGTAAACCAGTTGATCGCATGTCCTGCATGCCTCAAGCCTTTTTTCGTACTGTTCGCGGTCCGCCAGCGGCATGCCTGAAGCCATTGCTTTTTTTACAGCCTCCTCGATGTCATCGTCCGATACATATACGTCTGTAGCGCATCCGTTGCATTTATCTTCCATCATTAGCACCTTTGTCCCTGAATACAATTAACAATTATTCGTTTTAACGCACAGTTCCCCTCTGCTGCAAACCCTGTTCAAAGCACATCAAATATAGCCTGAATTCGTAAGCCACGCGCTATTTCATCTTCCTCGGATCAATATTGTATACTTTATCGACACTTATTTCAATAAACGGTCCGGGTAAGCGCACAGGCTCATTTATTTCGGTTCCGTAAAAGTCATTCGGCGCCATGCTGTCCGCCGGCACCTTTTCAACCTTTGAAGCTTCCGTAATATATTCTTTTTTTGCCCTTGCCATCCGGAAAGGAACTTGCTTGCCCTTGCCAATACGTAAAGTATAATTCTCCGTATCTACTTCTATTTCAAACCATCCTTCCTGGCCGTTCATATCAAAACCGTAAAACTCTTTCCATGCGGACAAATCCAGGCAAACTTCCGGCGCCGGATAAAGGATTCGCAAATAGCCGGACGGCATGCACACGTACAGGTTGCCATCCGCGCTATTCTTTTCCGTAGGCATTTTAATTGCAGCCTCTCCGCACTCGTAGAAAATATTGTTGTACAGGCGCGCATCCCTGGATGTGCCCCCCCTGCTCAGGCCAGTCAGGCGGAAAGCAACCACTTTTGCAAAATATCCTGCGCTCCTGCATTTTCCAATAAGGTTGTTTGATATGTGAAGATGGTCGGTTCCCTCCCCGTAAACCGCATACCCGTTTACAACGCTGTTTTCCTCCATCTTGTACCAGCCCGAGGATCCGGGCTCTTCAGGTATATCCCTGGGATCGAACCGCCCTTCTATATTCCAGAAAATGTTATTATCGATCAGGTTTACTCCGTCCCTGGAGCATTCAATAAAAATTGCTTCCCTTTGTTCTATTCCGTCGAGAAACAGGTTTTGGGTAATCCTGTTGTTCTCGTTCCCAACGTCCAGCCACAAGTGGTCCGCACGAATCGTTTTGGTGAAAATATTTCTTCTGATTAAGCTGTTTGTGCAATTATGCACCTTGATGCCGCCCGCTTCCCAGGACAGCTCCATCTTCTGCCATCCGGTACCCTGGATCAGGTTGTCCTCGATAAGTATGTTCCCGGCAAACATGCCCGCAATTCCGCAAACACCGGCGTCGATTATTTTGCATCTGCGTATTACCGTGTACCCCAGCACCTGCCCGTCAATGAAAGTATGATGCCAGCATTCGTTTCCAATATCGATGCCTACGCCGTTTGACCAGTTTACAGTACAATCCTCAATAATCCAATGGTGGCCTCTAAAACACGAAACAGCTCCCCTTTGCGGCACAGGCGCACCGGTAGCTGCGTGTTCGAATACCAGGTTTTTCACTTTTATATAGGAAAGAAACGGGATCTCAGGCGCAAAGCATTGCTCCCGGCACGTCAGTTCTATTAAATGGCTGCGGGGATCATCGTCGTCCGGTAGCCTGAAATGGACCGTCTGCCCGTTTGCTTCCACCCAGTAGGAGCCGGGATGTTCTGCCAACTGGTAATAAAGCTGAACCTGCAAGAGTGGTTTCCCATCGCAAAAAACCATGCCTCTTCTATTCAGGTAAGTTGTCATATCCGTCTTGTCATATTCGATGAATAACCTATCGTGAAGGATATTCACGGCACAAAACGGATTGTAGCCTTTAAACTCATTCGGGTTCAGCTTTATCTCCCAGATTTGAAACTGAGTTTCATCAATATGTTGTGTTGGAAACCGTGTTAACCGCCAACCTGTACTTTTTCTGAATTCCGTTGCAACTATCGAAGCCTTGATGACAGCATCACCGTCTCCATAACCCTCATAACAGATCATGCTGTCCGGTCCGCTGCCGCCTGCCGCAGGCCGCACGCATTCACGATAGACGCCCCCGTGAATCCACACGCGGGTTCCCGGCGTGGCTATCCTTGCAGCAGCGTTTATGGTTTTAAGGGGTCTTTCCGGGCTTCCGTCATTGTCATCGGATGCATTCGGATGATTACACGCCACATGCAATTCACGCCGGTATTCCTGCTCCACTTCCCAGAACCCGAAATAACTGCCGTCAGGCAAACGTGATGTCATATCTGTCATAAAAGCATTCCTCCATTTAGGGAAAGGGCTTGTCAAAATTACTTATAATTTACAAAGACAAGCCCTTTTATTCCCGATAACTAGACAATCTTACAGGTTAAGCGTACAGGCATCTAGTTAACATCCTTTATTTTAGATTGCAACAATGCCTTTATTCTCCAACAGTCGAATTACTTCCCTGTCACTGCGTTCTTTGCATCAAGTTCAATCTGCCACTTCTCCAGGTCAAACTTGACAACATCGTTGAACCCGTTGCCTTCCATCTGCGCAACCATTTCGTCCCACAGTGCGTCGAATTTTTCATTGCTGCCGCAGAAGATCATCTTCCAGGAATATTCCTCAAGAATCTCTTCGCATGCATTGCGGGCTACCGCAATATCGTTGGGATCGCTTGGCAGCGAAACCCTGACGTTCGGACTGATGATAAGCGCATTGTTCTTCTTCATCCATTCCACGGGTTCTGCCGCACCGAACCTGGCAGCCCAATCCTTTTTCATCTGTGTCTGCGTGGCCGCCTTGTATGTGCTCCAATACTGGGAAGAATACGGCTCGCCGGTATTCGGATTTATGCTTATGGCGTCCACTATCCACTGGTTGATCGCATTGTTCCCGTCGTTGAATCCGCCTCCGCCGTACTCTTCAGGAACAGGCAGATTGTCCATCAGCGCGTTGTCATTGATCAGCGTAAACTTGCCGTCGGGACCAACCGTATAGTTGAATCCTTCAATTCCGTTATGCTGATACTGCAGGCCTTCGGGGCTCGCATACCAGTCAATGAATTCCATTATCCTTGCATACTTCTCGTCATCAACGCCTGCGCCAACGCCGAACACACGTCCGCTGCCATAGTAGGTATCGGCTTCAGCATAGTAATTCTGGTCCTTTACTGGAATAAATATGTAAGCATTGCCCTTTGCCAGCCTGTCCTGCGTATTCCAGAAGCCTACCTGCCAGCTGTACCACATTAAGTAGACACGTCCGGCTGTCAGCTTGGGATATACAGAGTTCCAGTCCTGATCCTTTGAATCGGGATCCACGAGACCTCTCTGTTGCGCGTCGTACAGGAAATGAAGCATCTTGTAGTAAGTGCCGTACTTATCAGTAATCTTGCCAAAGGTTCCGTCAGGCTTCAGAACGACTGAACCCTTGATTTTTTCGCCATACCATGTTGTCAGCTGCACGACGTTCGCAATGCCCATCATGTTGTCTCCACCGTCCCAGTCAGGCCACAGGGTCATTGCATAGCACTTCTCCCCGGCTTCATTCGTGGGATGGGCCTTCACCATTTGTTCAAGAACATCCAAAAGCCCATTAAGATCCGCTATATCCGGGCATCCGAGCTCGCTGTACAAATCCCAGCGGAGCAGGGGGCTCGAATAGATAACATCCTGCGAATAGGATGTCGGCGATGTGTTTGTCATCTGGCACGGTATACCGTATATTTTGCCCGCTTCGTTTCCGGGAATGCCCTTGTTGTAGGTCAAGATCTGATCCTTGTAGTCCATCAGGTTCAGACATTTCTCTATTTCGGCAGAAATATCCTTTATCAGCCCATTCTGAACACAATCGGAAAAATCGGCGGGCTCAAGAATAACTATATCGCCCAGGTGACCTGAACTGATGCGTGTCTGGTACAACGCGTCGCCGGCTACCTGCGGAGCCAGTATGTTGAGGACAAGGTTGAACTTCTCCTTTACAACATGACCGAACCATCCGCTTTGCAGACCCTGGTAATTGGCTGCCACGTCGTAGATTTCAAGCGTCAGTTCCTTATCGTGAGAGACGGCGGTCGAAGCACTTCCGCTTTCAGTTTTGCTTCCGCTTTCAGTTTTGCTTCCGCTTTCTGTCGATGTCTCTTTCGTCGCAGGAGTGTCCTTGCCGTCGCCTGTGGTGCTTCCGCACCCGGTCAAGGTCAGTACTGCCAGAAGCATTATCGCTAGCAGCAATGATATTAGTCTTCTGTTCCCCATAATAAACCTCCTTTTTATTATTTATAATCAACAACGGATGTTGCTTCCGTTGTTAATTAACCTTTTACGGCGCCGATCATAATGCCTTTGACGAAGAATCTCTGGAAAATCGGATACACCAGTATGATCGGCGTTACAACCATAACGGTGACCGTCATGCGGACCGAGGTTGCCGTCTGCGCTCTTGCCAGGCTGGCGGCAATATTCGCCGTTCCCGATGAACTGTTAAGCAGCCCCTTGATTGAGCTTGCCTGGTTAATATACTGATACAGGACAAATTGAAGCGTAAAAAGCTTGTTGTTTGTCATAAGAAGCAATGTATCCTGGAATGCATTCCATTGAGCCACCGCCGCGAAAATTGCTATTGTCGCGAGAATCGGCTTTATGACAGGAATCATTATCCTGAAAAAGATCGTCAGGGTGCCGGCGCCGTCAATCTCGCCGGCGTCCTGCAGTTCTTTCGGGACGGATTCTATAAAGGTCTTGCACAAAACTATATAAAACGGCTGTACTACATTAGGCCAGACATATCCCCAGAAATTATTGGTAAGCCCGAGATTCATCATCGTAATAAACCACGGAATAATACCCGCGCTGAAATACATGGTCGCTATCACGTAACGGTACCAGAACTTCCTTTGCCACAGGGTCTCCCTGGTAAACATGTAACCGAGGAAAGCCGCAAATAAAACGGTAAGCACTGTCCCGACCACTGTCCTTCCGACGGATACCTTCAATGCGTCAAACAGGCCTGGTATTCTCAGTACATTCGTATAATTGCTGAAATGTATCCCTATCGGCCAGAACAGCACCCTTCCTTTTTCGCTTATGTCATTTGCACTTATAGAATTTATAAAAATATAATAAAACGGATAAACACACAAGAAAGCGAATATTGCATACAAGAAATAGGCAATGAGAATAATCACGCCGTCGCCAATGCTGAAACTAATTCTGTCAACACTCGCCAAAGGATTTTTCCGTCTCATCAGTTCCATTTCTCATCCCCCCTGATTTTATCATTGCCTTATATCAGGCTTTCGCCCCTTACCAGCTTGGAAAGGCCGTTTGCGATACACAACAGTATGATACTGACAATGCTTTTAAACATGCTGACCGCAACGGACAAAGGATATCCGCCGGTGCCCATCGCCAAATTGTATACGTACAGGTCGAGCACCTGTATATAATCCTTGTTGAATGCATTCTGGAAGACATAGAATTGTTCCATTCCATTGGAAAGGAAGTTTGCCAGGTTGAGCATGACTATCACAAAATAAGTCGGAAGTATGCCCGGAATGGCAATGTGCCATATAATCTGCATCCTGGAAGCGCCGTCCACCTTTGCCGCCGTAATCAGTTCTTCATCAATGCTTGCAATGGCCGCAATATACATGATCGCCGCCCATCCTGCATTTTTCCATGTCAGCCATAGCCACATCTTCAGCCATATATGGTCCGCGGACGCCAGGAAAATTATCGGCTCGTCAATTAATCCCAGGCTCATGGCCACGGTATTGACGGCTCCCGAACTGTTGAAAACGGAGAAAGCAATGGAATAAACGAGAACCCAGCTGATAAAGTTCGGAAGGGTAGTAACCGTCTGTACAAATTTCTTGTACGCCTTGCTCTTGATTTCATTAAGAAATACCGCAAATGCCATTGGAAACCAGGAAAACGCAAGGCTGATGCCGCTGATCGCAAATGTATTCCGCAAAACCTCTATAATCTGGTTAACCCTAACCTTGCTGGATACCAGCGTGCCAAACCATTTAAACCCGACAAACTTATCCCACGTCAGCGGAAACGGAGGTTTGTAATCAAAAAAAGCATAAATCCATCCATATAGCGGATAATATGAGAAGATAGCCACAACAGCCAAGAAAGGCAATATATACAAAAATTCCTGCAACTGTCTGGCTTTTCTCTTGTTTTTAATCAACGACATCACTGCAGGCCCCCTCAATAGAGATGAATACAACCAAGTAAAACGTTTTCCCTAAAATGATTATAACTTTAAACCTATACAATTGTCAATCAGTTTTTGAGTTATTTTAACATCTTTACAGACTTTCGTATTATCATTCTGCACGGTACCTTGATAACCTCGGGAATCTCAGTCTTTTCACTCTCTTCCGCCAGCCTTTTGATCAAGATTTCCGACGCCTTCGTACCAATTTCCGCAAGCTGTATTTCATTTGTCGTAAGAGCCGGCTTTAAATAACCCGAAATATCCATGTTATCATATCCTGCAATGGATATGTCCTCTCCCACCTGCATGTTGTGTTCTTCCATGTAATCATAAACGCCTGCCGCCATGTCGTCATTCATGCAAAAGATGGCGGTTATATCCTTGTTTCCCTTTATGAGCTTTTCCGCCATGAGATATCCGGACGGCCTGTCCCAATCGCCATAGACAATCCAATCGGGGTTGTACGGGATTTGTTCTTCATACAATGCCCTCTGATAGCCCAGGATTCTTTTCTGCGTATGCATGTTATCCGCAGCACCGGCAATGACGCCTATATTCCGGTGTCCCATTGAAATCAGGTACCGCGTTATATCAAATCCGCCTTTTTCATCATCTATTACGATGGAAGTAAATTTCGGCGACCTGGAATATGCGTATACAACTACGGCGGGAATGGGAAAATCCTCGGGAAAACAGTTGACAACCCTCGAATGGCCAGCGACGTATATAATGCCGTCCACTTTTATGGAGAGCAGTTCCTTTATCGCGGGACCAAGGACTGCCTGCAATTTGCTTTCATCGTTAAACCAGGTGTTGCCCCACCTGTCATATAAACGCAGATTAATCAGGATGGACCTGTAATTGTTGTCCTCGCAATATGCCATAACCCTCTCAATAATGGGCGAGGAACTGAAAAGCTTCAAATCCTCGGTAATAATGCCGATCATTTTTGTCTTGCGCTTCCTCATTCCCTGCGCGAAATAATTGGGCTGGTAACCGGTCTGTTTTACAATCTCCAGTACTCTCTGTTTTGTTGCCTCGCTGACTTTCTTTTTGCCGTTTAGTATATTGGAGACAGTTGATAACGATACCCCGCACATTTGAGCGATTTCCTTTAGTGTAACCAAACTTCCCTCTCCTTCCATGCTATTGCTGAAAAACTTTCGACCATTCAATAATAACCAAAATAAATCACATATTACAAGTGGTTATAACTTATTATATTATAAACTATTTTTATCGCCTTGGAAATCCAACAAATACAAATACAGAGCCTGCAAGATCGTTTTTCTTGCAAGTCGGGAAATGGTTTCTTTCTCCAACGACAGTTATCAAATAAAATTATCGTATATGCGGTTCCTGCGCCGCAGTTCCTCAGGACTGAGCTTCTGCGCATCCTCAATCTCGTAGACTCCAAATGTATCGTATAATCGCGCTGTCGGCTCAACCTCCACGAAAGTGCACCACGGCAGCCAGTGGTAATGGCTTTGCAGGACCTGGCTTGTAAAATTGCCGCTTTCGTGGCCCAAGCCGGGCATTATGTATCCTATGCTTCCATCGACATCATTTGATTGCCGCGTGTTTTTATAGATAAACAAGGCAAAATCGAGGTAATGATCATCGCCCGTAATTACATACAGCCTGTAATATGTATAGGCGCAGGCAGCCATATATACGTCGGCGCCTCCGCCAATCGTTATGATGCTTTGTCCGCTGATGGAATACTTGTTGAAGGGATGCTTCGGCCACGGAGCTTGTACGGGGAAACTCCATGCATATGTCCACGTTTCGGTATAGTCCGCCGCGCCGATCGCGGCTTCCAGCCATTTTTCACCGCCGGTCAGATCGTAAAGTGCGAGAAAACCAAACAAGGCATAAATGCCGGCCTCCTTATCCTGGATATCCATGTTGTCGCATGTGCCGCCGCGGTATTCCAGGTTAAGATAAGCGTTGTCGTAAGACCATTCGCCGGCTTTGACAGCGGCAGCCTTGTATTTTTCATCGCCGGTAACCAGGTAGAACTGGACCAGGAAACGAATCACGCTTGGAGTGTTTGCTTTTGAATCCATGCGGACAGCGTTGTCGGTATTGTATGCACGGTAGTAGCTGCCATCCTCATTTTGAGCATTTACAAGCCAGTCTGCCGTTTTTCTGCAGAATTCAAACCATGAACAGCGCTCGTCCCCTTTTCTGCGCAGGTAAACATATGCGTCCAGGATGGCTTCCACGCCGTCGGCAAGCATCCTTGTATAATGAGGATATGGCTCAAACCCCTCGATATTGGGGTTGTAACACATATGCGGAAGGCCGGATTCCGTCATGGCCGTTCTGACCCAGAAATCGATAACATTAACTCCTTTTTCAAACGCCTCGGGTATGTTTTCCTTATCCCCGTAACGCAGCAGCAGGTACCCGATTCCCGGCTGCTGTCCTACAAAACCGAACTGGAACGATACGCATGATATATCCATATCGGGCAACTGGCAGGTAAACGGCAACCCGTACGATTCTCCGTATTTACGGGTATACTTCATAAATATTCTCATGCAATTGTGGAAATGGCATTCATTATCAACGTCAAAAAGCTTGTCGCGCAGGCGGTCGTACGTCATCCGCCAGGTGTTTCTCATCATGAGCTGAAAGCTTTCATAGCATCCAAGATTAACCGCAATGGCATAATTCTGCTCGAAACCAATTTCCACCGGGTGGTAAACACGCTGGAACGTTTTGGTCCTATCCTTGTAATCCAGTCCTGAATACCACTTTATTCCCGGCATCTGCCCATTGCATCCCGGATAAACATAATCTATGGAAAGACCGTCAACCTTAGTATCAAGCTTCTTGCGAACGGCAAAACCATAGTACATGTAGTTCAGCGTTTTACTCTCGGGCTTGCTCATGCCTATGGCGCCGATAGTATATTTCCTGTCCACATAATTTACAGCATGGGCGATATCCAGCGACCTCATGGAAATATCCGCGGCCCACCTTGAGAAAGCCGCCGTTTCCCCGGACGCAATGTTTTGCATCGCAAACAGCGGCAATGCATAACACGTCTCCATCCTTAAAAAATACTCACAGTCCAGATCTTTCCCAATAGCGTAGTCGGGAGCATACTCATTTTGCTTGTACCAGACCCCGGGAGCAAAATAATTGTAGTCACGGACATTGTCAGACTCCGTCATCACCAATGAGATCTTCGTCGAGAACCCCAGGTCGTCGCCCGCCTTGACAACCTTGACATTCCGGCTCACCTTGAATCCGCCGCCGGTTGTTTCATATGTGTCCTCAAAACGGAATTCCGAACCGGAAGGCACGACAAGCGCGCCTTTTGCAACGATTTTCCCGCCGTGCGTTTCTATCGAGTCGTAAGCTTTGTCATAAAACTCGCTGACTGCCGAGACGGACTTTACGGTCACAAACATCGGACGCCTGTTGAAATATAAAAGCTTGTTGTTTTTATAGATTTCCAAACCGCCGTCTGCAAAACTTAAAACATAATCGCCATGTACCAGCTTCATAATAAACTCATCTCCTCAAGCCCTAAACAAGTTTTTCCTCAACTGCCGGAGCCGGAACAGGGATTCTTTTGGAATAAAATCTTCCGTCGTCACGCCCCCGCTGGGGATAAAGCCAGGATCATTGAAACTCCACCATGTTATAGCCTTTATTTTCTCCCTCGCGTAACAAATGGTGTAAAACCAATCCAACCAGTCGGCCTGGACCTTTTCGCACCACTTGAAGTGCCACTCGCCCTCGGAGCGGTCAACCTGGTTGCCATGGAAACAATTTTCGTAAACCTGGTTTATCCCGAGGGAAGTTGTCCTGACGCCTAACTCCGTTATATGGATCGGTTTCCCGAAACGCTCATATTCCTCCAGTATCAGGTCCACGGAAAGCATATCCCTGCAAGGGAAATAAATCTGCAGGCCGACAGCATCGAACTCCACGTTTGCCTGCATCAGCGCGTCAAAATAGGAAAGGGGCGAAAACATATCGTCGTAAACAGGGCCCGGAGTTGTGGGGGAAACTTTGCCGTCCGCAACATATTCCCCGAAAGGAAAACATATGTTGACTACTCCTGTCGAGTCGGGATCAAAATTGCGCAGCGTATCGCAACATACCCTTGTAATTTCAACCTCCTGCTCATGGGTGAGGTACAGGCCGTTATTCCAATCATGGGCTTCATTTATGGCGTCCCAGATTTTAATGCGGCCGGAATATCTTTGCAAATTGCGTTCGATGGTCCGGCGGCATTGACGCTGAATCTCTTCCCAGGAACTCCCTATAAGCCAATCCGGCCTGCCATGGCGGCTTCCCCACCATAAAGGATGCCCCTTGGGCACCACTCCCATTTTCTCGCACCATTCCAAAAGCATGTCAATATGTTCATAATAACGCAAATCGCCCGGCACCGGCTCAACTCTTGACAAGTAAAAGGGCAGCGTGCCGAAGTTAAAAGTCTTGGGAAAAAGCTCGCTGTCTGGCGGGCCGTCCAGCTTGCTGAATACGTTGCAGCCAAAGAGAAAGCCTTCTCTTGGGCTATTGCCTTCAATAATGCCGCGTGCTCTCTCGACTACTGCCATTTCTCCCGCCCAAAGCGCATGCGACAAAGCCTTTAGATTATATAAACCGCTTCGGCTGTGGCTCTTTCCTTCATTCAGGAAATATTCCGCGGCGTCAAAATGAGCCATGCATTGGACAGAAAAACTACCGCCGCGGATTATATCCGCCGCTTTTTTATAATGGCTTAAGGCAGCTTCCCTGACAAAGTCCAATACAGCGTCACCCGGCCTGTATCCTTCTCCGCAATTATCCGCGATTACCCATACATCCCCGAAGTCAGGCACCGCCACCCTGGCGTGAAGCGCGGCTGGCGCATCGATGGTTTCAATTGTTACCACACCCGAGCTGTCTATTTCATTCCGTCTTCTCAACGGTTCATAATGCAAATCTGCCACGTAAAGAGAATTAAGCCTTCCCTCTGACATTGGCAGATTTTTCTGGTCTATCATCCTGACTTTTAATGTTTTTTTCATGGCTGCCGTTCATTCCTCCTTGCATATATGTATCTTTTTTATATAAACCACGCTCATGCAGATTTCCGTATAATAATTTCAGGCTTGAGAATCAGCTTGACCGGATGGTCCGGTCCATTATTGACGATGCGCCGATGAAGCAGTTCGACGCATTGCCTGCCTGCCAATGCTTTCGGTTGGGATACGGTAGTTAATGGAACACGGAGCACGCGGGCATACGATACGTCATCATAACCCGTAATCGCAACATCATCCGGAACGGAAAGCCCGACGTCAAAGACTGCTTCCATGGCCTGCGTCGCCACCATATCATTGCCGCAAAGCAGGCAATCGGGCCTGTTGGACTGCAACATCAGGCTCCGCGTCAAGCCGTAGGCATTGTTGTGGGTATTTGTATACACCTTGATAAATGACTTGTCCAACCCCGCTTCGGCCAAAGCGTCATATACGCCGGCCAAACGTTCAACCGCCGGAACCGATTCCTCCCTGATGTTCATAAAAACGATGTTGCGATACGATTTATTTAAAGCGTACAGCGTGATTTCTTTCATTCCCAGACGGTCGTCATTGCATATAATATCGTATTTGTAGTTGTCGCATTGCACGTCAATCAGCACGATTGGCACAACCGTTTTGTCAAGATACTCGATCAACTCTTTATTTAAATCAATAGGATGGAATATAATCCCATTGACTCTCATTCTCTGCAACAATTCAAGCACCTTGATCTCACGTTCGTGATTCATGTCGGAACTAAACAGAAATACGTAATAACCCAGTCTCAAGGCCTCTTCGTTAATTCCCTTGATTACCTCGTTAAAATACGGGCTAGCCACATCATCCACGATAACGCCGATAATATTGGACGTCCAGCCTCTCAAGTTGCGGGCAAGTTCGTTCGGCTTGTAATTCATCCTTCCGGCAACTTCCAAAATGCGCTGCCGCGTATTGATATTAACGCCCGGTTTCCCGTTTAAAGCTTTTGATACGGTATTGACAGATAACCCTACTTCCTTGGCTATATCTTGCAAACGCACATAATTCATCTTAACAAAATCCAACTCTTTTCTCCCGAAAAATATTTATTATCCCTTAACCCCGCCCAAAGTCAGGCCTTTTATGAAATATTTCTGCAGGAACGGGTATGTGAATAATATCGGGGTTACAGATATAACTGTCATCGCTGTCCGGATAGAAGTCGGCGTGACAGCAGTTTTGTATGCTTCACCGGAGCTGAGCATAGAATCGGAATCGGTGGAAGCAATGCTCAGCGCGGATGTCAGGAGCTTTTGCAGCTCATACTGCAGCGTGGTGAGATCCGGGTTCGAGCCGCAATAAAGCATTGTATCAAACCATGCATTCCATTGACCTACAGCAACGAACAATGTAATTGTGGCAACCACCGGCAAGCTCAACGGAAATACTACGGTAAAAAGGATCCTGTACTCACTGGCGCCGTCAATTTTTGCCGCTTCGATGAAGCTGGTCGGTATTCCCTCGATATAGCTCCGCATAACCATAACGTTATAGGCTCCGACAAGGCCCGGTAAAATATATACCAGGAAATTATTAATCAGACCCAGGTTTCGTATCAGTATAAATATCGGTATTAATCCGCCGGAAAAATACATTGTAAATACAAGGAACGGAGTCAGTATTTTTCTGAAAACAAAGTCCCTCCTGGACAGGACATAAGCTACACAAAGAACGGAGAACACGCTCAATGTGCATCCCACTACCGTACGGCTTACCGATATGAACAACGCCTGGCTTATCGCGGAATTTCCCACCAGGATTTTTTCGTAATTTCTCAGCGTAAATTCCCTCGGCCACAAATAAATGCCCCCGTTGATGGAATCAATAGCATTGTTGAATGAGTACGCAATAGTATTGATAAAAGGGTACAGCGTTGTGACGCACAGGAATATCAAAGCCGTATAGTTGATAAAGTCTATAATAACATCTTCAAATGTAAGCCTCCTGAATCTGGCTGCCATAGTCTTCTTACCGTCTTTTTCCAACATATTTCCCGCCTCCCCTTTTAGAAAATTCCGTACCCGTCAATTTTTTTGGATATCCAATTGCTTATAGATATCAGGAATATCGCTATCGTGGAGTTGAAGATGCCAATCGCTGTTCCATAGGAGAGACGGCCGCTCTTTAACACATAGTTGTAAATATATATGTCGATTGTCCGCGAAGCATCAATGTTGGAAGGATTGCTCAGCAGATATACCTGTTCAAAACCGGCGTTCATAAGGTTGCCGATATTAAGAACCATTAATATTTTTATCGTAGTCATTATGCTTGGAATCGTTATCGCAAAGATTTTTCTGATACGCCCTGCGCCGTCGATGGAAGCCGCTTCATAGAGATCCGGATCAATTGCTGTCATGGCTGCCAGGTATACTATTGCGTTCCATCCTACATTTTTCCATATATTAGTAAGGGCTACAATGACATAGAAATACTTCGGTTCTCCCAAAAACGCAATTGGTTCCTTGATTAATCCTATTCCCTTAAGAATTACATTCACAATTCCATCCACCGGAGACAAGGCCATATATATGATACTTGCCGCAACAACCCAGGATATGAAATACGGCAGGTAAGATATGGTCTGCACGGTCCTCTTGAACTTTACCGATCTTACTTCGTTAAGCATGATGGCAAGCATTATGGCCGAGACAAAACCCGTTGATATTTTCAGCGTACTTGTCAGCAGCGTGTTTTTTATTGCGGATATAAAGTTTGAATCAGTAAAAGCCTCGATAAAATTGGCCAGTCCGACGAATTCTGAACTAAAAAGGCTCTTCCCCGGAGTGAAGTGGGTAAAGGCCATTCCCCATCCCCAAATCGGGAGATAATTGAATACAAGAACAAAAAACATAAAAGGAATAATCAAAACTAATAATTGCCTTTGTTTAATTATTTTCTTCATCAGTGTATTTTTCTTATTGGCAACAAGTACATTTTCTGCTTTTGTGACGGTTTTTCCGTTAGATACAATCATGCAGACTCCCCCTGGGTTTCAAATTTCACGCCATCTACTGCTTTAAAGCTAATTGCAGAGGCCGGAGATTGCATAAGCGTTCTCCGGCCTTTGCAACGCTTACAATAGATTACTACTTGTAATACTTGGAGCTTTCACGGATGATTTCCGTGATCTTCTTTTCATATGCCTCCAATCCAGGAATGGCGTCCAATTTCTTCTGGTATTCGTCCCAAAGAGCGTCTACATCGGTCGGTTTGGCCGTGGCAATCTTCGTCATATACTCCGTTGCCAACTGGAGCGCCTTTTCGGATGCAATGAATTCTTCCGAATCCTGGGGTAGCTGCTGTCTGGCTGCCCATCCCGGCTGATAGCGTGCAGGATAAGCAGGAGCGAAGAAATCGCAGAATGTCTTGACGTTGTAGTTCTTCAGGATTTCTTTCTCATAGTCTTTATAACGCATATCGTTATACTCCTGGTTCAGCGCAGGATTGACCCAGTTTCCATCCGAGAACTTGCCGTACACCTCGTCGTCCGTCTGCTCATAGCGCGGCAGGAAGAGGAACTGCATCAAGCCGGTTGACATCTGGTAATCCGTGTCGAAGGAGTTGTTCCACTGCTCAGGCGTACGCGTGAATTTGCCGTCCTTGATCGTATAGTCGACACCTTCTATGCCCCAGTAATTCAGCTTCTGGATATCCTCCGCGCAAATGCGGTCCAGGAAGCGGAACACACCCTCCGGATCCTTGCAGGATGTAGTGATCGACACGCCCTGAACTGCGAAGGAGTAAGGACCACGATAATACTCTTTTTCAACGCCATCGATTACAACCGGGAACGCTACAAGCGTACGATCATAATGACCGTTTCTCTCCAATGCAGCCAGCCCGTTAACCACAGCCCAACGCTGGTCATAAATGCCCAGCAGCCTTCCGGAAGCAACCTTGGCCAAATACTGGTCATCCTTCTGCATAAACGTTTCCTTGTCCAGGCAGCCTGAATTCCACATGTCGTTCAGGAACCGTGCAAACTCCTTGGCAGCCTGTGTTTTCACAACAACCTTGGCTTCCAGGGTATCCTGGTCAACAGATGTTACGCCGTCGTTGGGATATCCGCCCAGGAACCTTGCGGCGCCGTACTGCAGCGCAGTGACACGATAACCTTCGGTAGGAATTGTGAAACCTATATTGTCTGCGTCGCCAAATTTGGGATTCTTCGCCATATAGTCCTTAATCAGTTTTCCGTATTGCGAGAGTGTCTTGACCACCGGGAATCCAGCGTCTTTCAGGACAGCGTAGTTCATGTAGAAGCCGGCGGCAGGATACAGGTTGTCAATAGCAGGACGATTGGTCGAAATAATGTAGATTTTCCCGT
This sequence comes from Bacillota bacterium, assembly GCA_050261495.1. GTDB lineage: Bacteria > Bacillota > Clostridia > Acetivibrionales > DTU013 > JBMNKL01. The sequence goes on along the minus strand of JBLNDI010000009.1, from coordinate 513 downwards.
ACTGCAGCCTGGAAAGTTCCAATTCGTTCGGTCTATAAATCTTTTTAATATTTTCTCCGTACTTTTCAATCAGATCATCCAGAGGAATGAAAGCATTTGCGGCAATAAAGACGCCCGCGGTTTCTCCGGCTGCCACAATATCGGGATATGTACCGCTGGCTGTCATCAGGTTGGCCTTGGTCATCGAATCGGTACCGACCAGGTACTCAACTTTCAGCTTCACCCCGGTAAGCTCCTCAATCTTTTTGCCGATAGGAGTTTCCCAAGCAGGCGTTGTCGCGGAGAGAGGAACAGCATTGAACATCGTGATTTCCTTGGGAAGCGGAGGAAGTTCTTCAGCAGGTTCCTTGGTTTCGGTAGTCGCAGATGTAGCGGCTTGTTCTGCGGTGCTTTCGGTGTCGGTCGTGTCTGTTTTTTGCTCGGTCGAACATTCGCATCCCCGTGCAATCAACAAAAACGAAACAACAAACCCTAGGATTGGGTAAAAACTTCTCTTTTTAAAAAATATCCACC
>JBLNDI010000008.1:0-59634 GCA_050261495.1 Bacillota bacterium | reverse complement strand
ACATCAGGTTCCGTCACGGGCAGGCTGTAATGTCCTGTCTCACTTCAACGCGGGCGCTTGTCATTCGCCATCCTGGCTCAGGATAAGCGACTCCGGCGTCCATGCCGAAGTATTACGAGTATTCTCTGTGGGTTCCGCGTTCAAGTTTCGCCCGGACAAACACCCTGCACCCCGTTCCTTCACATAATGTCAAACTGCAAGCCGCCCTGGCCGCCGATTCGTCCGTGTCCGCAGGAAGGTCAATTTGCGCTATGCCTATCCGTTGTGTGTCAACCCCCGTCCCCCTGGCATGTCCCTGTCCCGTTCAATCCCTGTAAAAGGGAAAATTTCAAGCCTGTCCCCCTATATTTGTTTTATTATGCTATAATTATTAAGGAATGCCGGACAGGCAGGCACTGTTCAATTATGCTTAAAGTGTTCTTGGTTAAGCGGAGTGTGAATGTGGGCGAATGAATGTAAATGAAAGAATATCCAGGTTGCGTAAACTGATGAAGGATTACGGCATGGAAGCATACGTTGCGACGGATTCCGACCCGCATATGAGCGAATATGCGGCGGAGCGCTGGAAAGCGAGAAGCTGGATATCCGGTTTCACGGGCTCATCGGGCATATTTGTGGCAACGCAGAACGAATCCTGTCTCTGGACGGACGGCAGGTATTTTATCCAGGCTGAGAAGCAGCTGGCAGGCTCCGGGGTAAAATTATTCAAAATGGGCATACCCGGAGTTCCCACTTTTGCGGAGTGGATCTCGGACAGCCTGAAAAAGGGGGACCGTGTCGGGTTCTCAGCGGAGACGACCTCCGTTTCCGTGCTCAGGGATGTGGAGAAAAAATTCGAATCAAAAGGCATACTGGTTTGCAAAGATCGCGACCTCGTGGCGGAAATCTGGGATGGCAGACCTCAAATGCCTTCGGCGAAGATCCTTTCCCATGATATCAAGTATGCCGGCAAATCATCAAATGAAAAAATCCAAAGCATCAGAAACGAAATGAAGACAGCCGGAGCGGACTATTACCTGGTCGGCAGCCTGGATGACATTGCGTGGCTGTTTAACATAAGGGGCGGAGACATACCCTATGTTCCCGTCGCGTTAGCGTACGCGCTGATATCAATGACAGAGGCTTTCCTGTTCATCAACCGGGCGAAAGTACCCGATGAAGCGGAGAGAATACTGAATGACAACGGTATAAAAATCCTTGACTACGAAAAAGTGGAGGATACTCTTCAAACGCTGGAGGAAGGCCGGAGCATAGCGCTTGATGTTAAAAGGATAAATTGCCGGATGTACGATTCCATACCCAGCCGGTGCAAAATTATAGAGATTGATGAGATAACGGCAAAACAAAAGGCAATCAAGAATGATGTTGAACTGGAGAACATCAGGAAATGCCTGCTGCACGACGGAATTGCAATGGTGAAATTTCTTTGCTGGCTTGATAAAAACATTGGCAGGCAGGAGATAACGGAACTGACCGTGGCGGAGAAGCTCAGGCTATTAAGGGCCGACCAGCCCGGCAACCTGGGCGAAAGCTTTGCGACTATTGCGGGATATGGGGACCACGGGGCGATGATGCATTACTCGACATCGGAGGAAAGCCGGTACGCGCTGGAGAACAGGGGACTGATGGTGCTGGATTCAGGGGGGCAGTACCTCGGCGGAACCACGGATATAACGCGCACCGTTGTTTTCGATGAGGCTGGCGAAGAAGAAAAGCATGACTTTACGATGGTTTTAAAAGCGCTTATTTCGCTTTCGTCGGCAAAGTTCCTGTACGGGGCGACCGGGTCAAACCTGGACGTATTGGCGAGAAAACCCCTCTGGGATATCGGGCTTGACTACAAGTGCGGTACGGGGCACGGGGTGGGATATTGCCTGAGCGTTCATGAGGGGCCTCAAAGTATCAGTCCGGGTTCCAACAAGGCAAGGCTGGAAAAGGGCATGATTGTAACAATAGAGCCCGGAATCTACAGGGAGGGCAAGTATGGCGTAAGAACGGAAAACATGGTGCTCGTGACGGAAGATGAAAAAACCGATTTCGGACAGTTTATGAGGTTTGAGACCCTTACGCTCTGCCCCATCAGCTTAAAGGGCATAAATGGTGACATGCTCACCGCAGGGGAGAAAAAATGGCTTAACGATTATCACCAAAAGGTGTTTGATGCACTTTCCCCTTATCTTGACGATGAAGAGGCCGAGTGGCTGAAGATTAACACCCGGAAGATATAAACGGCCGGAACAACGGCCGGAATAACAGCTGGAATAACAGTTGGAATAACAGTCGGAATAACATTGTTTTTACGGAGGTTGAGATATCTTATGTTTGATATAACTGCGCTGGGCGAGTTGCTTATTGACTTTACACCGCATGGATTCTCGGAATCCGGCAATCCGTTGTTTGAGCGAAATCCCGGAGGAGCCCCGGCAAACTTGCTTTCTGCCGCTTCAAAGCTTGGGGCGGCAACGGCTTTTATCGGCAAGGTGGGCAATGACGCTTTTGGCCGGTTCCTTGCCAAAACACTCGAAGCCTGTAATATAAACACTTCAGGCCTTAAGTTCAGCGATAGCGTAAATACTACGCTTGCCTTTGTCCACCTGGATGAAAAGGGGGACAGGAGCTTCAGCTTTTACAGAAACCCGGGAGCGGACATGATGCTCGAGGAGAGGGATATAGACGAATCGCTCATCAAGTCCTCGAGGATATTCCATTTCGGATCGTTATCTATGACCGGCGAACCTGCAAGAAGTGCGACGCTCAAAGCATTGGAAATTGCTAAAGATAGCGGCGCCGTTATAAGCTTTGACCCGAATCTCCGGCCTCCGCTGTGGAAATCGCTTGACGACGCCAGGGCGCAGATGCGAAAAGGACTTGAGTATGCAAACATACTTAAAATTTCGGAAGAAGAGCTTGAGTTCCTGACCGGCGAAAAGGAGCCGGCAAAAGGAACGGAAATCCTGCTCAATTGCAATTGCAATATTGCGTTGATTATTGTAACGCTGGGGCCATCCGGCGCGTTTTTCAGGGCGGGAAGCCTTACAGGTCGTGTGCCGACTTATGATGTAAAGGTTGTCGATACTACCGGCGCCGGAGACGCCTTTTTGGGAGGAGCTCTTTATAAGCTTAAAGGACTTGGGCTGGAGCAGCTTTGTACCCTTTCGAAAAAAGATCTTGAAGATATATTGTCTTTTGCAAATGCTGTCGGAGCGTTGACGACGACAAAAAGGGGAGGAATTCCCGCGGTGCCGGGAATCCATGACGTCGAGCGCTGCATGAAGGAAGTTCCAAGGCTTGGGAAGGGGGAATCATAATGGATGATATAAAAAAGTTCAAGCAATGGCTTTCTGAAAGCGACAATATCGTGTTTTTCGGAGGAGCGGGAGTTTCCACGGAAAGCGGCATTCCCGACTTCAGAAGCGTGGACGGCCTTTACAGCATGAAATACAAGTACCCGCCTGAAATAATCCTGAGCCATTCTTTTTTTATGCAAAACCAGGAAGAGTTTTATAAATTCTACAAGGATAAAATGCTTTTCACCGATGCCAAGCCCAACGTGACGCACCTGGAACTGGCGCGGCTTGAGGAGATGGGGAAAGTCAAGGCCGTAATTACGCAAAATATCGACGGGCTCCATCAAAAGGCGGGAAGCAGGAAAGTATTGGAACTGCACGGTTCGGTATATAGAAATTATTGCATGGCATGCGGCAAATTTTATGGAATTGAGGCAGTATTGAATGCGGAAGGCGTGCCGTATTGCGAGTGCGGAGGCGTTATCAGGCCGGATGTGGTCCTTTATGAAGAAGGGCTTGATGAAAAAGTACTGAGTGAGGCTGTAAGGTTTATTTCGTCGGCGGATATGCTTATCGTAGGGGGGACTTCATTGTCCGTATATCCTGCCGCAGGCCTTGTACGCTACTATGAAGGCAGCAAGCTTGTACTGATTAACAAGTCCGCCACCCCGTATGACCGTTATGCCAACCTGCTGCTTAAGTGCGCGCTTGGGGAGGCATTCGGCCAATAAATGCCCTGGCTGTTTTTCTATGCATGGGAATGTCTGCGGATTGAATTCATAGAATTGCACTTCATAAAGTTTGCATTGACTTGTGCTGAATTTTATTATAATATGATGTTAGCGCTAACATAATCAGAAAATTCCAGGAGAAGATCGTAATGGCCACAATGAAGGATGTCGCAAAAGCTTCGGGCGTATCCATTATAACTGTTTCTCGCGTGATAAATTCACCGGAGCTTGTAGCGAAGGAAACGCGCCAAAAAGTAGAACTCGCAATGAAGAACCTTGGCTTCCTGCCCAATCATGCGGCCAGGGCTCTTGCGCAAAAAAACACCCGTACGGTTCATCTTTATGTTCCCAGGTTTATGGGTATATCCGATCCTTTCATGATGAACCTTATAGCCGGTGTCAGCGAGGAACTCAGCAAGGCGTATTACCTGTTCCTTATCCGCAGGGACCTGAAGTTTTACCAACGGTGTGACGGGGTAATCGTAATGGGCCTGGCGCTGAACGAGGAGAATGTATTCGCGGAAGAATTGGGAGTCCCGTTTGTTCTTTTCGGGAAAACCGACATTGACTGCGACTGTATAGATATTGACAACCAAAAGGGCGCATTCATGGTAACGGATTTTGTCATTTCCAGGGGACACAGGAGGGTAGGCTTTTTGATGATGAACGTCAACCAGAGATACGCATACGAGAGGCTTGACGGGTACAGGCTCGCCCTTGAAAATGCCGGTATTCCATATGATGCGGATAATATAAGATATGTTGACCACTCGGAGCAGGACGCTTGCATGAAAGCGCATGAACTGTTCAAAGACGAAAAGGTAACGGCTATAGTATGCTGCAACGACCTTTTGGCAATCGGGGCGTTCAGGGCTGCCGAAGAACTCCGGCTAAGGGTGCCGGAAGACGTATCAATCACAGGCTATGACGGGTTGATTTTTGACCTGATTCCCAAGGTTCCGCTGACAACGGTAAGGCAGCCCGTGTACGAGACCGGAAGAGCGTTGGCTCAAAGGCTGCTTAAGAGGCTCAAAAATCCGCAACTGCCTTTTGAAAAAACCTTTATCGTCCCGGAATTGGTCATCAGGAATTCTGTCGGGGTCGTCAGGAATTCTGCCGGCCCGGTATGAAGAGTATATTTTTTTACTGTTGATGATAACGCTTACATAATCAATATTAGCCGCTTGGCGCCGGATTATTTAAATACGCGGGTATTTACGCCGGATTATTTTTTAATGCGCGGCATTGGCGGATTGTTTCAATACACGCGATTATTTGGCGCCGGATTGTTTCGGTACCCGGCCGGTCAGGCGTGATTTACCAATGTAATAGTTGACGCCATTATGCGGACAGAATTTATCAGGGGGTCGTGTGATGAGAAAAATAAGGTTGATACAAACAGCAAAGGATACCGGCGACAGACTGGCAGAAAAGGATGCATGCTTGCTGCGTGAAAAGCAGGATGATAAGGCAGGAATGAAAACAGGCGCCGCGCTGGTATTAAAACCGGGATGCACCTACCAGAAAGTTATCGGGTTCGGAGGAGCATTCACCGAATCGGCGTCTTATACATTTTACAGGATGAATGCCGATAAAAGAGAGGAAATACTGAATAAATATTTTGACCCTGAAGAGGGCATCGGCTATTCTATCGGGCGTGTTCATATCAACAGCTGCGATTTTTCCCTCGGGAATTATACTTATGTGAAGGACAATGACACAAGCCTCGATTCTTTTGATATCTCCCGCGAAGAGCAATGGACGGCGCCTTTTATAAAAGAGGCCGAAGCTGTCCGCAAGGGCGGTATCAAGCTTCTGGCATCGCCATGGAGCCCTCCCGGCTGGATGAAAACCAACGGCGAAATGAACCATGGAGGCAAGCTGCTCCCGCAGTACATGGAAACCTGGGCAAGGTATTATGCAAAATATATCAAGGCAATGAAAGAAAAGGGCGTGAATATCTGGGCGGTTACGGTGCAAAATGAGCCTGCCGCGGTTCAGACATGGGATTCCTGCATTTACTCGGCCGAGGAAGAGGGATTGTTCGTCAGGGATTATCTTGGGCCGACACTGGAGAAGGAAGGCCTGTCGGATATTAAAATCTATATATGGGACCACAACAGGGATATCATCGTGGAAAGGGCAGCCGGGACATTGTCCGTGCCGGGCGTGGGCAAATATATATACGGCATAGCCAACCACTGGTATTGCTCGGAAGCTTTTGAAAACCTGTCAAAGGTGCATGAATTGTTTCCCGACAAGCATATCCTGTTCACCGAAGGATGCCAGGAAGGCGGAGTCCAGCTTGGTTCCTGGTCTACCGGCGAAAGATACGGCAGAAACATGATCGGAGATTTCAACAACTGGCAGGAAGGCTGGCTGGACTGGAACCTGGTACTTGATGAGAAAGGCGGGCCGAACCATGTGGGCAATTACTGCGACGCGCCCGTAATAGCCGATACGAGAACCCAGGAACTCTACTATAACATATCTTACTTTTACATAGGCCACTTCAGCAAATTCGTAAAACCAGGCGCAACCAGGATAGGCGTTGAAATAAAAGCCGGGGCTGGACAGGAAACTTATCCGGATATCGGGCGGGAACCGCTGGAGATAGGGTCGCGGCAGGGTCAGCAGCAAGCGCAGGAAGCGGAAGCGGGAACAGCCCTGCGGCATGTGGCATTCGCCAATGAAGACGGTACGGTTGTTCTGATCGTCATGAATGAAACCGGGCGGCCGGAATGGTTCAATGTGGAACTGGACGGCAGGATTGTGTCGCACGAAATGCCTGCCCATTCCATAGTGACACTGATTTTTGAGAGGTAACGGCGCCGTTAGATAATGGCGCGGCTATCGGAAAGTTTAATGAATGTTGACATTTTAAGCCGGACTTGAAATATGCACTTACCGGGAGTGGGATTTATGAAGAATGTGCAATACAGCTTCGGCAACAATGAGTTCATTATCAGGAATTATGACAAGGCTAAAACATTCTCCAGCTTTTTGCCTGGCTTGGCAGGGGTTGACGGCATCCCCATGTGGTCCTTTTACGTTAACAGGGGACAGGTCATGGGAAGTTTCGGCGTCAGGGACAAGAACGGCGCGATCATGGAGTTTTTCCCCGCCAATATCATGTACAGGAACATTGAACGGCAGGGTTTCAGGACTTTCATCAAGAAAAACGGCAAGGTGCATGAAATATTCTCGTCTGCGTCAACCGACCAATGTGAAAGGACGCTTGCCATTGAGAAGAACATTGTAAGGATAACGGAGGAAAACAGCACGCTTGGCCTCAAAGTTAGCGTGACCTATTTCACGATGCCTGGGGAGAATTACGCCGCAATGGTTAGAAAAACGGTAATTGAGGAACTTGGCGGCAATGACGGGACGCCGGGCCGGGACAAAACCGGTGAGAACGAAATAGAGATACTTGACGGGCTGCCGCAGATACTTCCGTCCGGAATAGGCAATGCCGAGTACCAGGCTATTTCAAACCTTGCAAAGGCGTGGTTCGATGTGAATATCATCGGAGACGGCATTGCATATTATAAATTGAGGGGCACCATAGCCGACACTACCGAAGTAGGCGAATTCAATTCGGGCAACTTTTACCTTTCTTTTTCATCGGAGAGCCGGGGCCTGATTCCGCCGGTTTTCGACATGGATGTCATTTTTGGCGAAAATACTGCGTTAACGAGGCCTGACGGGTGGGATACAAGCGCGGATCAACTTCATAAGAAAAGGCAAGTGCCTGTCAACAAGGTCTCAGGAGGTTTTACCGGGGTAAGGACGGCTTTCCCGGTAAACGGCAGGTTTGTTTTATGCACGGTGATTGGTTTTGCATCAAGCCCTGAGCTGATCATCGGCAGAAAAGATGATTTTACCGTAGAGTATATAAATAAAAAGGAAGTCGAGGCAAGGCAACTGGTGGATGGCCTTGTGGAGGATGTTTTCACCAAGACCGCCGATCCCATGTTTGACAAGTATATAGAGCAATGTTACCTCGATAATTTTCTCAGGGGCGGATACCCGCTTGTTTTCAGGCCGGATGGCGCCAGCGGCAGAAAAGACGGCAGCGGCGGACAAGGCCGACGCGATGGCGGAGACGGCAGCCAGGTTAGCTGCAGTATCAGGGACGGCAACGACGGTCACGACAACGTCAGCGGCGGCAGGGACGGCAAATACGGCCAGGGCAGCTGCGGCGGCGGTAGCAGAGATAGCAGCGGCAGCCGGGGGAGTTGTACCCGGAATATCGTTTATCACGTTTTTTCCAGGAAGCATGGAGATATGGAGAGGGAATACAATTTCTTCTCCCTCGAACCGGCGTGCTATTCACAGGGCAATGGCAATTTCAGGGATGTGAACCAAAACAGGAGGAACGACGCCTTGATAAAGCCCGAAGTCATGGATTTCAATGTAAAGCACCTGATGAGCCTTATCCAGGCCGACGGGTACAACCCCTTGCAGGTAAAAGGCTGTACTTTTATCCTGGACATGGATGATAAAGCGGATATATTGAAGTTGGTGCGCACCCAAAGGGACAAGGTGGCAAGCGTGCTTGACGGCAAATTCACGCCGGGCAGGCTGATGACTTGCATCAAGGAGAATAACGCCGAACTTGAAATCGGTGAAGAGGATTTCCTGGGGATGGTATTGGCATCCTCGCGCCAGGAATTCGAGGCCGAATTCGGGACTGGGTACTGGAGCGACCACTGGACATACAACCTGGACCTTGTGGAAGCATTTCTCGAAATATATCCCGACCTTGAGGAGGAACTGCTTTTTGAAGACTGCACGTACCGCTTCTTTAAAAGCCCTGTATATGTCTTGCCAAGATCGGACAAGTACGTGCTCGCAAACGGAAAAGTACGCCAGTACGGCGCCTTGCAGCGTTTGGACGCCGGGCCCGGATACCAGGGGCTTCATAATACGGACCATGGGGATAACGCAAATGAAGCGGGCGGTCACAACAGCGGCGGCCACGGGGACACCGGCAACGAGGGCGCCGGCCTTGGAAGCGCCGGCCGGAAAACAAAGGAGGCCGAATGGCTGAGGACAGCCAATGGGAACGGATGTATATACGAGACGAACCTTTTTGCAAAACTCGTATCACTGGCTATAATCAAGTTTGCCAGCCTTGATCCCTGCGGTATGGGGATAGAAATGGAAGCGGACAGGCCGGGATGGAATGACGCAATGAACGGTCTGCCGGGCTTGTTCGGGTCAGGCCTCAGCGAGACGGCTGAGCTTAAAAGGCTCGTTGATTTCCTGGTTCAATCCTGTGCCAGGTACGATAGGGAAATTAAGCTTTATACCGAGGCTTCCTGCCTGATGAGGAAAATTGAAGAACTGCTTGACAGGAACCTGGCCGGGGAAATTGGAGATTTTGCATACTGGGACGGCGTTTCGGATGCGAAGGAGGAATACCGGTTCAACACCAGGTTCGGGATTGACGGCAATGAAGAGAGATTCGGCACGAAAGACTTGCTCCGGGTGTTTGAAAAATTCAGGATGAAGCTGGAAGCGGGCCTGGAGAAAGCGCTGCTGCTGGGAGACGGAATTTATCCCACTTATTTTGCTTACGAAGCGGCGGAGTATGAAATCATTGAAGGGAAAACCAACCCTGTGAACGGGTATCAGAATGTCAGGGTTGCCAGGTTTGAACTAAAGCCGCTGCCGCTGTTCCTGGAAGCGCCCGCAAGGATGCTGAAAACCATAAAGTGTCAGGACAAAGCCAAAAAACTATATAATAAGGTAAAGGCAAGCGATATATATGACAGAAAGCTGAAGATGTACAAGACGTCTGTTCCGCTGGAGGGCGCCAGCCCCGAGATTGGCCGGGTGGTGGCTTTCACGCCGGGCTGGCTTGAAAGGGAAGCAGTGTTCATGCACATGGAATATAAATACCTGCATGCAATGCTGAAAGCGGGATTGTACGACGAATTTTTCGATGACATCAGGACGGCGCTTGTTCCGTTCATGGACCCTGTTGTTTATGGCAGGAGCACGCTGGAAAACTCCTCCTTTATAGCAAGCTCCGCAAACCCTGACGAGAGTGTTCACGGCCGGGGCTTTGTCGCGAGGATGACCGGTACAAACGCCGAAATGCTGACCATATGGTTTATGATGATGGCGGGCAAAAACGCATTTAAATTCGAAGACGGGGAATTGACACTGAGCCTTGCGCCTATCCTGCCGGGACGGATGTTTGACACGGAGGGGAAGGCATGTTTTAAATTCCTTGGAAAGACAATGGTGACCTACATAAACCCGCTGAGAAAAAATACTTACGGAGAGGATGGCGTAAAGCCGGCAAAATACACGCTTACGATGCCGGACGGCAGGACGGTGGAAATAGAGGGGGCATCGATATGCGCTCCATATGCGGAAATGGTCAGATCCGGCAAAATCGGCCATATAGAAGTAACCCTGGCGTAAATTGCCGCGACTTGAGGCATGCATAGCTTTGATATATAATAATATTAACTATAAATGCTTAATTTGTCTCTTCTTTCATGGCAAAGAGTTTCCTATGTCCGGGGGTGGTTTCATTGGCAAGCGTCCTGTTGGTTGACGATGAAAAAAATATCAGGAAAGGGCTCTATGCGATAATTTCAAAATCAGGGACGAATTTTACCGATATTGACGAGTGTTCCAACGGGTACAGCGCACTCCAGATGATTGCCAGGAAACAATACGACCTGCTTATCACCGACCTTATAATGCCGAAGATGGACGGAATTGAGCTGCTTTCCAGGATTGCCGAGTCGGACTGCAAACCGTACACGGTTATCCTGAGCGCACACGATGATTTCAAATATGCCCAAAAGGCTATTAAATTCGGTGTAAAAGCATACTTGCTAAAACCGGTCGACAGGGAAGAATTGTATAGTATACTAAAAAAGGCGAAAGCAGAGTTAGCTTCAAAACAGGAAAGCACCGTACCGGCAAATCCCTTGACGGAATTTTGCGAAAACCAGCTCAGCCTGATACTCCATAATGAAAACCTTTCAAAAGAAGAAATCTTGAAAATCATGGATGTATGCGGGTTGAACTGCGCCGGGCAGGATTATGCCGTAGCGGTGGTGAATTTTTGCGATACATACGAATTCCCCGAAAAAAGGGAAAGCAATTCGGCTATCATCCCGTACATCAAGCAACTTATCGCGGATATGCATGTAACAGGGTACAGCCTTGCGGACAGGAACGGCAACATTGTTGTCATCCTCGATAAAAAAGCCGACATAGAGGAACTGCTGGACAATATAGAAAAGACATACGGGAAAAGCTATTCGGCAGGTTTGAGCTGCCTGTCCGGTGATCCTTCACATATCCGTTTATCCTATAACCGGGCCGAATATGCGCTGCGTTGCAGGCTGCTGAACCCAGGCGCGAAAATATTAAACCATGCCGATATTTCTCATACCGAAACGGAACCGGTTATTCCCGTCAGGTTGATTAAAAACCTTACCGAGATGCTGGATGCCGATCGGAAAGACGATTTAAGCAAACTGGTGTATAGGATTTTTGATGAAAATATTATAATGAGCAGCCGCCTCGGCTACCTGGAGAAGCTCTCCGCAACCCTCAAGGACGAAATCATACAATACCTGTCGGAACATATCCCGCATAAAACGGACTTTATAAAAGAAAAGGAAGATACGTTTAAAGGAATATACGAATTTCGCGATGTCCGTGAATACATACTTTATGTATTGAGCTACGTCATGAATATCAACGATACTCTCCTCAAGATAAAGCATACATATCGTCCGGACGATGAGATTGACCAGGCCTTGAAATTTATCAATGAGAATTACGCCAAGGACCTTTCAATGGCCGAGGTCGCAAACCGCATAGGTTTGAACTATTCATATTTTTCGCTGCTTTTCAAGGAAAGGACGGGCGTGAATTTTGTAGAATATCTTAAAATGGTTCGCATGAGAAAAGCGATGGAGCTTCTTGCAAAATCGGATTACAGGATATACGAGATATCCGAAATGGTGGGCTACAACAACATAAAGCATTTTACCACCATTTTTCGTGAATTTACCGGGATATCTCCGAAGGAGTACAGGGAAAGGATATATGTATGAGCCATGCAGTAGGAGCTCTTAAGGGAGCCCTGGTGAAAATCATAAGGCCTTTCGCAAAACTGTCCGGCAAGCTGAACCTGGCACGGAAGCTCATGCTCATATATACCGTTGTGCTGGGCATAACAATTACCACGTTTGCATTTCAGCTAATACGCGAGGCGGAGGATTCCACCGAGAAATCATTTCTGAATGATACTAAAAACCTCCTGAAGGAAACACGGTATGATATAGCAAACAGGATGGATATATGTTATAAAGCGGTCAGTTCGCTTTTGAGCGATTATGATCTCATGTCATCCTTTAAAGATTGGAACAGGGAAGACAAGCCGGCCCTTTTTGAGTTCAGCATGAATTTTAATAAAAAAATCGAGCAGATAATATTCTTAAGCACCGATGTATACCTGTTCAGGGTATACATTTACAATAAAGACTTCCCCGAGATAGGCTCCATTGTTTACAGCGCCGCAAGGCTTCCGAACATGGAATTCCTGGCCAAAAAAGTGTCCGAAAGCCCTAACGGGTATTGGCTGGTCAACCATCCCGAGAATAATTTCAATACGTCGCAAAGAACACGCAAAAATGTAGTTTCGCTGTATATGCCGCTGCGGTATTCAATAGGTGAAAATATTGGCATTATCGAGGTATCGATGCCTGTTGAGCTGTTCTTCAGGCATATGTTTTCCCAGGGAGACAATAAAAAGCTGTTTGCCTTCGCTGTGGACAGCGGCGGCAATTTAATCTACAACCCGCGCAGTGAATTTATAACACTGTATGGGATAGACGAATCCGGGCTGAAAAAACTTTTGGGGAAATCCGGCGCGACGGGCCAAAGCGGCGGCATCCCGGTGAAGATAGGCAAAATTCCCATGAGCATGGTTTATGATTACCTGGAAGGGCTGGACTGCTCGATATACTATATCGTTTCAAATGAAGATTTTGCAAAAGGGCTCAGGAACACCACGATGCTCATTATTGCGGAAAGCCTTTTGTCGCTGCTTGTCCTCTCGGTATTAACCTACTTCCTGACCAGGATTGTTTTCAAGAAAATGAAACAGATCATTGCTTCGATGAGGAAAGTGGGTGAAGGGAAACTTGGAATAGTAGTAGATACCGCAGGCCAGGATGAGATGAGCGAGATGGCGTATCATTTCAACAAGATGTCGGGCCAGCTCGTAAACCTTGTATCCGAAGTCATAAAAAAGCAGGAGGCTAAAAAGAACGCCGAAATACATGCATTATTCTCGCAAATCAATGCTCATTTCATAATCAATACGCTGGAAAACATAAGGATGATGTCGGAGGCCGAAGGCAAGTTTGAAATTGCCGATGCAATAACATCCCTCGGCAAGCTCTTGAGGTACGGTTTGAAATGGACATCGGAGTACGCGATGCTCAGGGAAGAAATTGAGTATATTAAAAGCTACATTGACCTTGTAAACATAAGATATGATTTCGTGATCAGGCTTGAAACAATTATCCCGCCTGAGTTGATGGACTATAAAGTGTTGAGGATATCGCTTCAGCCGATAGTGGAGAATTCAATACACCGCGGCATCGTCCCTTTGGAGCGGGACGGCCTCCTTACAATCAGAGCATTCACAGACGGTGAATTTACCATAATTGAAATTACCGATAATGGAACGGGCATGGATGCGGAACGCCTTGAAAGCGTCAGAAGGAGCCTTTTGCCCGGTTCCGCGCTGGATTCCCCGGGCAAAGACGGAAGCGGCATTGGCTTGAAGAATGTCAATGAAAGAATCCGTTTTGTCTACGGTGAAAAGTACGGTATCCATATTGACAGTGTAAAAAATGAGTATACAAAAGTTACTATGAAATTGCCTGCCTGAAAAACAAAAAACCCTTTGAAAAACTAAAAAAACCGAACCTTACCTGAAATCGCGTACCTGTTTTATTTAAATCCCATTATTTATAATTAAATTGTAAGCTTTTGCTGCTGTATTTATTCATCAACCTGCGAAAGGTGTGTTGGCTTTGTCAAAGGTTCACGGGATTGTAAATACCGGGGTGAAAATCAGAATACAGCCGAAAAAGGGATTTTTCAACAGATTCCGCACTCAAATGGACTTGCAGGCTATGGCCATGCCGGGCATGGCCTGGATGATAATATTCAATTATATTCCAATGTATTTTATTATCATATCGTTTATGAGATACAACGTTGCCAAAGGTGTATTAGGCTCAAAGTGGGTCGGGCTGGACAATTTCCGCGAATTTTTCACCGATGACCGCTTCTGGCTGGTTATATGGAACACTTTCGGACTGAACTTCCTGAGGCTGGCAGTTGGTTTTCCGCTACCCATTATTTTTGCCATACTGATTAACGAGCTTGTTTCACTTAAATTTAAAAAGGTCGTGCAGACCATTACTTACCTGCCCCATTTTCTTTCATGGATTATTGTCGGCGGCATCATGTACAACTGGCTGTCCGATTCCGGGTTCCTGACGGACCTGCTGGTAAAGACGGGCATACTTTCCGAGCCGATGCACCTGATCGGAACGCCTAAATATTTCTGGGGAATCCTGGTCACTTCGGAAGTGTGGAAGGAACTAGGGTGGAACTCAATCATATATATCGCCGCGATATCAGGGATTGATCCGAACCTGTTTGAAGCGGCGACAATAGACGGGGCCGGAAGGTTCAGGAGGATATGGCATGTTTCGCTGCCTTCCATCAGGGGGACGATTATCGTGCTGCTGGTACTCAATTTCGGCTATCTGCTGGGCTCAAACTTTGAGCAGTTGTTCGTTTTTTACAGGCCGATATTGTATGACGTAATTGATGTGATTGATATTTATGCATACCGCATGGGAATTGAGAGCGGAAGGCTTTCATATGCGACCGCCATTGGGCTTTTCAGGTCGGTTTTTGCCCTGGTGCTTCTTTTTACGGCAAACACGACGTCAAAAAAATTAACCAGTACTTCGCTGGTCTAGGGGAGGTACACGGGATTGAACGCAGTGATGAAGAAAAATGCCAGCGATGTTCTTTTCAACGCTCTAAACGTAGTCTTTATGCTGATCATGTGCTTTATAACCATATATCCCGTATGGTATGTGCTGGTTCATTCATTCAACGACGGATTTGACTCGGCACAGGGAGGAATATACTGGCTGCCCCGCAAGTTTACGATGGAGAATTATAAAGAAGTTTTCAGGAACAATGACATTATAAAGGCTTTTACCGTCAGCGTTTTCAGGACCATCATAGCGACCGCCTGCCACGTGTTCTTTACGGCGATGGTTGCATACGCGTTTCTCAAGCGTGAATTAATGGGCAGGAAAATATATATGACGGCAGGCATCATTACGATGTTTTTCTCAGGCGGGCTTATACCCACTTTCATAGTCATCAGGACGCTGGGCTTGTTTGACAATTTCCTGGTTTACGTTTTCCCGGCCATGTTCAGTTTCTTTGACCTGCTCGTCTTCCAGGCATTTTTCCGCACAATCCCGGAAGCGCTGGAAGAATCCGCAAAGATGGACGGGGCGAATGCGTTCATGATATTGATAAAGATTATTTTGCCCGTATCCAAAGCCGTCCTGGCAACCATATTGCTGTTTAACGGCGTATTCAACTGGAACGACTTTTTCATGGGCATCATATATATCAACAACACTGACCTGCACCCTATACAAACTTACCTGTACAAGATGATTATAACCTCGGAGTCAAGCAAGGCATCTCTTCTCGCAGGAGGCATCAGTCAAAGCAAGTTTACTTCCACTTCTCTCCAGATGGCGACCATGACAGTAACCACGGTACCGATTATCTGCATATATCCGTTCCTGCAAAAGCACTTTGTGAAGGGCATGCTTTTGGGATCCATAAAAGAATAGCAGTATTTTGACACTTGCGGCATTGCAATAAAAACCGGTTATGACTTATAGCAGGTTTTAATATAAAATAAAAATGGGAGGGAAATATGGATATGATTAACCGCAAAAAAATTATCTGCCTGATCATGGTTATGGTATTTGCTGCCTCCATGGTGGCAGGATGTGGCGCTGCAGAAAAAGTGGGGCCGGCGGCATCGGGCAACGAGCAGGCCGGCGGAGAAATCGCGACGAATGAAGGGGATACCACGGCTGAATCAGCGGAAGAAACCGGACCGGCATGGAAGAAAGACACTTCTCCGATAACGATTGACTGGTATGTCAATGAGACATGGTACAGCTGCCCGGAGGGCAACCTTGCACATGAGCTCATAAAGGAGCGTACCGGCGTCAACATCAACTTTATTGTTCCCGTGGGCGACGCGCGGCAGAAACTAAACACGATGATTGCATCCAACTCGCTGCCTGACATGGTGACGCTCGGATGGTACGAGCAGCAAGTGCCGCAATTGGCAACTCCCGATTATGTTCATGCCTTGAGCGATCTTGCCGACCAGTATGACCCCTATTTCTGGAAAGTTACATCACCTGATATCGTCAACTGGTACAGGGCGGAGGACGGAAAGCTTTATGCCTATCCGTGCAACGGCAATACACCGGAGGATACTGAAAAATATAATGTTGTTTCAAACAGGTCGTTCCTTGTAAGGAAAGACATATATGAAGCAATAGGCAGCCCCGACATGAGGACTCCGGAGGGATTCCTGGATGCGCTGAAGGCCGCGAAGGAAAAATTCCCGACGGTTGACAACGGCCTGCCTTTGATACCGTTTGCAACCACGGGCTTTAACAGCACCGGCAACACCGCTTTCGAGGATATGCTGCTGGAATTCCTGGCCATTCCCAGGGAGCAGGACGGCAAATTCTACGATGTCAAGTGCGGAAATCCCAACCCGGACTACATCATGTGGCTGAAAACCTTCAGGAAAGCCCATGAAATGGGAATGATACCGACCGACGTATTTGTCGACGACAGGACAAAAATAGAGGAGAAAATACAGCAGGGAAGATATTTTGCACTGCTGTACCAGTGGAAGGATGCTATGAATCCTCTTGGACAGCTTTATGCAAACAAGCCGGAACAGATTTATATTTCGGTTGACGGACCTGCCAATTCAAAGCTTGATCCACCGAAACTGGGAGTTCCTGGCTATTCCGGCTGGGAAATCACGATGATTACTAAGAACTGCAAAAATCCCGCAAGGGCAATAGCATTCATGACCTGGGGCTGGAGCGAAGAGGGCCAGATGACCCTTTACCTCGGAAAAGAAGGCGTGACTTATGACATGGTTGACGGAAAGCCGGTCATAAAGCCGGAAGTCAACAAACTGAAAAACTCCGATATGGCGACTTTCAAGCAGAAGTACAATACTTACGGAGAAATCTGGATGTTCAACTCCTCCATGATGAATATCTGGGAGCCCGACCCGGGAATGCCGTTCAACCAGTACCGCGAATGGGCCAGGGGGAAATCCGGGTTCTACGGTGTGTATGACAACATAAGGCCTCCCGCCGACAGCGATGAAGGAGATATTCTTGCCAAGGCTGAAAACAAATGGGGTGAAATCCTGCCTAAACTGCTGACGGCAAAATCAGACGAAGAGTTCGACAAGATATGGAAGGATTATGAGGACTACAAGGCGTCCATCGGTTATGAAAAAGCACTGGAGTACCAGAGACAAAAAGTTGCGGCAAACAAGGCAAAAATCGGAATGAAGTAAGAAATCCAGCCATTCTTATAAAAGCCTCTTGCCATGGATATCAACTCCACGGGCAAGAGGCTTTTTTTTACTTGCGCTAAAACCGGAAAGAGCAGGCCGGGCATGATTTGACAGTACCGGCAATTCCCTATATAATCGGAAGGAGGCCGTATAGGAGATATCCACAATAGATATGATCGGCCGGATGCCGTATACCGTCCGGTTTATGTGGCGAAAATAGAACAAGGGCTCATGGAAGCCGGGTCTTAGAATTGCATGCCGCTAAAAGCGGAAAGCATGATACGGGTTTCAGGCATGCCGGAATACGGGCTTACGGACACCGGAACACGGGCTTTTGGGATTGCAGCGCTTCTGAGGTTCCGGGATTTTATGCTGAAAAAGGAGATAAAACACACGGTGAAAAAGATACATAAAATAAGCATAGACAAGTATTCTGTCAATATATTGGTTGTTTTGCTGCTATCACTTTTCTTATCCGCACTGGGCATAGTTCTGTCGGATGTTGCGGATTTGATGAACATCTTGAGGTATATCAAGGCTCCGATGCTTTTTGTCCTGAATTTTATACCATTGGTGCTTCTCATACTGGCCCTGTATCACCTGACATCGAGGCATTGGGCCGCATTTGGCCTGGGAGGCGGGTTGTACCTTGTATTACATATCATAAACCGCTTTAAAATCCAGTTGAGGGAGGAGCCCCTCACTTTTATTGATCTTTTTCTCGGGATGGAAGCGGCCAATGTGGTCAGGTTTTCCGGGCTGCCGTTCAGCCCGTTGATAATTGTCAGCCTGCTTGCCTGGCTTTTGACGACTATTTTGCTTTTCGCTTTTTTCAAATCAAGAAAACTCCGTTGGCCTGCCCGGATAGCCGGGATTATTGCTCCCGTTGCCTTATTTGTTTTTTTCTTTATAAGGATTTACGGCAATACCTCCCTATATAACAGGTTTGAGGTAACCGGGTCCATATATTCGCTCGTCGACCAGTACAGGTCGCGCGGGTTTGCATACTCGTTTTTGTATCGCGCCAAAACCTTCAAATCCATCAAGCCCGAGAATTATTCGAAGGAAGAGGCTCAGAAAATATTGGAGGTCTTCGGAAATCCGCCGTACCGTGTCAATGAAGGGAAAACGCCGCATATTATAGCCGTGATGGGAGAAGCGTTTTATGATGTTGACAGGATACCGGGCGTGAAATTCAACGAGGGACTCAACCCGCTTGAAAATTTCCACCGCATTGCCGCGGAAGCCTATACCGGCAGGATCCTGACGGAAGTATTCGGGGGCGGCACGGCAAATACCGAGTTTTCGTTCCTGACAGGCCATTCTATTGCGGTAATGCCCGAAATGACCAGTCCGTACTCTTATTATCTCAGGCGGGACACATTTTCGCTGGCCCGGGTGCTTGAAAAGGCCGGGTATGCCTCCTTGGCATTCCATCCCGGCGAATCGTGGTTTTACAACAGGGTGAATGTATATGAATATTTCGGGTTCGACGAAGTTTACTTCAAGAAAGATATGGACCTGGACAAGGTGGAATTCAACCATGGGTACGTATCGGACCATGATACCGTCGAATTTTCACTGGAGAAGTTCAGGGAACACCTGGCCAGGGAGCCCGGAAAGCCGTTTTTCGAGTTTATAGTAAATATTGATAATCACGGCCCGTATTCAAAGCAGGACCTTGGCTATCCCGAGATACTGAAAAAGGACGGGTCCATGGACGAAGCCACTTACAACATACTCAACAATTACCTGAACGGGTTGATGCGGTGTGACAAAGCCTTGGGCTCCTTTGTCGATTCCCTGAGGGAGTTTGACGAGCCCGTGGTTTTTATATATTTCTCCGACCATCTTCCGTCCCTGGGCGAGGGTGACAGGGGCTACAAGGCGTTAGGCTTTGAAATCAGCCTGAATAGCGGGTTGGAGGCTTACCTGAATCATTACGGGGTCCCGTATTTTATATGGTGCAACGAAGCTGCCAAAAAACTGCTGGATCAAAACAAAATTGCTCCGAAGAAAGGGCAGGCTCCGCAAATCAGTGTGAATTACCTGGCGACGGAGCTATTGGAATATGTGGGTTTGAACGGCGGAGGATACTTTAACTTTTTGTCGGAGCAAAAGAAAAATTGGCCGGTCATAACAGGACGTTTCCATAAAGAGGGCGGGGAATTTACCGAAGACTTGACTGACGAGTATAAGCAGTTTATGGATACGTACAAAAACCTGCAATACTACATGATTATGGACAGCGGCGAGATGTTGGGAAAGTGAGGCAGCCGGCTCGGCCGGTCGGACGAAAGACTGCAGAGTGAGCGACAGGCCGGCTAAATGACCTGCCGTACGAATGACCGGTTGGAATATTATTGTAGTGCTATTGCAGTATTGCTATAATGAATTGGAGTAAAACCCGGCACAGCAATTAATATAGGGGATGTTGGAATGAGAGCGGAGCAGTGGAACTTGATAAAAAGGTGCGCAAACATGGAAGATATGGAAAGCATACCGGTCGGCCTGATAGTAGACAGCCCCTGGATGCCTGGCTATTGCGGAATGTCAACTGTTGATTTTTTTACTTTGCCCGAAAAGTGGATGGAAGCATATGCAAAGATAAAGAGCGATTTCCCCGGGGTTTTGTTCCTGCCCGATTACTGGGTGGAATACGGAATGGCTGCCGAACCTTCCGGTTTTGGCGTAAAAATCAATTTCTTCGAAAACAAGACTCCCGCGATTAATCATATAATTCCTTCAGCCGACGACATTAACTGCGTATCGTCGTTAAAAGTCCCCAACCCGAGGACCGACGGTCTGATGCCGCTTGCGCTTTCCTTTTACAGGCACGTGATGCCCATACTGAAAGAAAAGGGCGAACTGATAAAGATTGTCGCGGCAAGGGGGCCTTTGACCATAGCCACCCACCTGATGGGTGTTTCCGAGTTCCTTGTGGCAATGAAAATATATCCCGACGATACGCACAAGCTGCTCAATATCGCCACGGAATTGGTGAAAAACTGGCTTGAGGCGCAAATGGACGTGCTGAGCGATGTTGAGGGATTGCTGGTGCTGGATGACATCGTGGGATTTTTATCCGGGGATGATTACATGGAATTTGCCCACCCGTATTTTAGCAATATTTTTGGCGCATTTCCTTCCATGGTCAAAATATACCACAATGATACCGACAGCGTTGCATATTACGGCCGCCTGGAAGAAATGGGCGTGAACATTTTCAACTTCACCCACAAGCAGGACATATCGAAGGTAAGGGAGCTTGTCGGCGACAAGGTATGCCTTCTCGGCAATATTCCGCCCCTGGATGTTCTTGTGCATGGTACTCCGGAAATGGTCAGGAATGCGACGCTCGCATGCCTGGAGAGATATGCGTCCGGCAGGGGGCTGATTTTATCCGCGGGCGGAGGCACATCCCCGGGGACGCCGAAAGAGAATATAGATGCCATGCTTGATGCCGTGAAAGAATTCAATTTAAAAAGGGCAGACAGGTTATAATATCATGTATAACGGGGTTTACTGGAGTGAAACCATTGGAGAGCGCAAGACGCATAAGTTGTTTTTTAAGTAAGTTTAAAGAAAAGATCAGGGGTAACAATTATATCGACAAGTATATCGACAAGCTGAAAACGTCCTGTTTTGTACGGACGCTTTGCTGCTTCCTTGCGGAATACTGGCTGCTGATCTATTTTATATCGTTAATCGCATACCTTGAGCTTTTATACCGGTTATGGATTTTCAACAATGTCAATGCCGATTATATATTTGCCTTTTTATTCGCGCTGTCCGGCGGGGCATTCTTCTATATTCTAACGAACCTGTTCCCCGAAAAGGCCGGCCGGGCCGTGATAAATACCGTGACTTTTTTGTTTTGCTTTGTTTATGGGGTGCAGATTATATACTTCTGCATTTTCAGGACGCCGCTCTCGCTGTTCTCCATAGGCGGCGCGAAAGACGCCATGCAATTCTGGGATATTGCATTGGAGACAATTTTTAAAAATATCGTTGCGGTTATCATGCTGTTTGTCCCGCTGATTTTATTGATTATGCACGGAAGATTGCTTGCATTTGGCAGGAGAAAACCTATTGAAATGAGCTATGCCCTGCTGTTTGGCGTGGCTAGTTTTTGTCTCACGGTCATAGGCATAACGTTTACGGGAGACGGCCCTGTGTCGCAATACACGTTGTACTTTAAGGAATATTCGCCGGAACTCTCGATGAACAAGCTGGGCGTTATGACAACGATGCGCCTTGATTTTGAAAGGCTGGTGCTGGGAGAGCTTACAGGGAGCACTATAGACGGTTTGACCGGCGAAGCTGTCATAGATGGCGCAAATGGGGATGAGGAAAATGGAGGCGGGGACCATGGAAATCCCATGGACAATCCGGGATTACCCGCGGGGAATGACGCCGGACAGGCAGCGGACAATGACCTGGCGAACGGGCATGGAGGCGGGAGAAGAAAAGGAAACCCGGCCAATACCGGAATGTCCGGCAAAACTGGCGGGCCTGATAAGCCTGCCGTCGCCGTGAAGCCGTACAACATCATGGATATTGATTTTGAAGCACTGCTTGCAAGCGGAGAAAAAGATCCATTGTATCCGCTGCACAAATATTTCTCGTCTGTCAAGCCTACGGCTACAAATCGCTATACAGGCATGTTCAAGGGCTGCAACCTGGTCATGGTCACTGCCGAAGGTTTTTCGCCATATGTGATAAGCCCCGAACTGACGCCTACTTTGCATAAGATGGCTAATGAGGGTTTTGTATTTAAGAACTTCTACAACCCTGTCTGGTGGGTCAGCACATCTGACGGGGAGTACGTGGCTTGTACCGGGCTGATTCCGAAAGGCGGCGTATGGAGCTTTTACAAGTCGGGGAATAATTATATGCCGTTTGTGATGGGCAACCAGTTCAGGAAACTCGGATATATAACCAAGGCATATCACAACCACACTTATACCTATTACAGGAGGGATGTTTCGCACCCGAACATGGGCTACGACTACAAAGGGGTCGGGAACGGGCTGAATGTGAAGAAAACCTGGCCGGAATCCGACCTGGAGATGATCGAAGTCACCGCGGGAGAGTATATCGGCGACAAACCGTTCCATGCATATTACATGACGGTAAGCGGGCATATGAATTATAGTTTCGGCGGAAACCAGATGGCGCGGAAAAACAGGGATTTGGTGGAGCACCTTCCATATTCGGATACTTCAAAGGCATATATAGCCTGCAACCTGGAACTGGAATTCGCCATGAAATCGCTCATGGATAAACTGGAAGCAGCCGGGGTCGCCGAAAAAACGGTAATCGTGATAAGCTCCGATCATTACCCGTACGGCCTTGACAAAAAATACATCAATGAGCTTGCCGGCCACGAGGTGGAGGGCAACTTCGAATTGTACAAAAGCACCCTGATATTATACAAAAAGGGCATGGAGCCCGTGATTGTAGACAAACCCTGCTCCAGCCTGGACATAATACCGACGTTGTCAAACCTGTTCGGCCTGGAGTATGATTCCCGCCTGCTGATGGGCACGGACATTTTATCGGATGCTCCCGCGCTCGTGATATTCTCGAACCGGAGCTGGATAACCGACAGGGCGATGTATAATTCCACCAATAATACGGTCACGTTTTTCGACGGAGCCGACAAAGACAAGGAATACGTCAAGATGGTCAACCGGGTGGTCGCAGATAAATTCAAGTATTCCGCCAGAATCCTTGAAACGGATTATTACGGGAAGATATTAAAAGGCAAGTAGAATAAAGCGATGCAGCCGGCTTAAAAGCCGGCTTTATAATTATTCACGCTCCCTGATCGTAACGTGTACGCTGTCGCCCGGCTGTTTGCCGATTTTTGCCCGGATATCTTTGCGCAAGCCTATGATGTAGCACACCGAGCCATCGGCATTCTTTACGCCCATATTGACAATGCTCCCGTCATAGGGCTCTCCGTCAAAAGTCGCGTGGACTTTTACCCTGCCCTTGCCAAATTCCGCGCTCACATCATATGGGAATTCGACATATGCGCCGTCCAGGTCGGGGACTTTGCGGATTATCGTGTCATACTCGTAAGTTTTACGTTTCATTTCAGGTACTCCTTTATCATTTCCTCCGTCACGCCGTTATTCAGGCATACTTGCGAATAGAATTCGCCGCTCTTTCTTATGGTGCGCTGCTGGGTATCGTAATCGAGCCGTATCAGTCCGAACGGCGCCGATTCTCCCTCTACCCATTCAAAGTTGTCGATCAGCGTCCAATGGTAGTATCTCTCGACAGGAATGCCTTCGCCGCACAGCCTTGATATTTCATATAAATGCCGGTATATGAACTCTGCCCTGAAAGAGTCGTTTTTATCACAGGTGCCGTTTTCGGTTATCCATATGGGAGCCTTGTAAGTCTTGTATAGCTTTTTGCACAGCTGGTACAGCCCTTCGGGGTAGATCTCCCATCCAAGGTCATTTCTGGGCGTGCCGGGCACGGTATCGGCTTTAAAGCCCTTGAAGCGGACGGCGCTGCGGGTATAATAGTTTAAGCCGATGAAATCGTAAAACTTCCCTTTTTCCATGGAAGATCGGGGTATGAAAGAGACAGGAAACCTGATCCTGCCGTCGCACATTGACCTGGTTATTGCGCCCTGGAACAGGAGTTCTATTACTTTTGCGGCAATAAAATCAAGGGGGTTTGCAGAGTAGGGCACAAACACCCGCAGGTGGTTTGCCACGCCTACCATTGTACGGCCTTTGAAATTCCTTTTCTTCCTGGTTTCGTGTATGACTTTGTAGGCAGCTATATGGCAAAGCACCATGTTTCTGTACACCTTCATGGCAAGCCGCAGATCCTTTTTCCCCGGCGGCCACTCTCCCGTGAAATAGCCGCAGGTCGCAAATACATTCGGTTCGTTTATGGTTATGTACTCACTGACAAGATCGCCGAGATTCTCGACGACATACCTTGTGTACCTTTCAAAATAGCTGACGATTTTTTCATTTTCAAACTCGCCTTCATCGCACAGCCAGAGGGGGTGTGAAAAATGGTGCAGGGTCACGAGAGGCTTGATGCCGTGTCTGATAAGCATTTCTATTTCATCCCGGTAATGGGCTATGGCTGAAGCGTCGAACTCCCCGTTTTTCGGCTCGATACGGCTCCATTCGATGCCCATGCGGTAGACTTGCAGGTTAAGCTTCTTCATAAGCCCGATGTCTTCTTCATACCTGTTCCAGTGGTCGTTTGCGCGAAGGCAGGATGTATTGTCCTTTATTCTCCCCTTTTCGCACCAGGCATACCAGTTGTTGTTCCTGTCGCCGCCTTCTATCTGCGTGGCGGCTGTTGCGCAGCCAAGCAAAAAACCTTCCGGAAGCGTAAAAGGCCTGAGCATTTGAAAAACCTCCCTATACAGCCGATGATAATTGCAGGAAAGAAATGACAGTCTGGCTATTATGATAGTTTATCTAATTGTTGAATAATTTCAGAACAATAGTCTTTAAGTTTCGGAATATCCCCTGTAATGGTTTCCCACAAGCTCTCATCGTCTATTTTGCCATAGCTATGCGCAACTACATTGCGCAATGCCTTGATTTGCGTCCATGGAATTTTGGTATAGGTTTGCTTGAAGTCATCCGTGAGATGCGTAGTCAGCTCTCCAATCTGCAATACGCAAAGAGCAACAGCATTCTTATAAACGAAATCCTGTGTGAACACTAAATAATCTTCTCCGAACCGCCGGATCGTCTCTGAAATTTCATTGCAATATGAAATGATACGCCGGAGAACGTCGATATTGCGGTTATCCCTCATATAAAAGCACTTCCTCTTTCTGTATTTTACGAAGAAAGTCGTCATCCAGACTGCCTGTCGTCAAAATATCAACTTTGGTCTGCAAAGCTTCTTCAATTTCCGTATAAAGCCCGCATAGTGCAAACATCCCTTTCAGGGTCCCTTTATCTATCCGCAAATCAACATCACTGTTTTCATTTACATCCCCACGGGCATAAGAGCCGAACAAATATACACGCTTTACACCGTATTTCCGCGCAATTGGTTCTACAATAGTCTTTATATCTTCAATCGTATATTTTTTTACCGGCATGGCTCCTGTCTCCTCTGAAACTTATCGAATCTATGCTGGTGTAAATTATGGTACTTATTATATTATATCATAACATTTTCCCTAAAATTTATCTTGTTCAGGCATACTTGTAACCTTTCAAATTCAATATGACCGACTGCAAAAATAAATATGAACGCATATATGGCTGTAACAACATCACGAAAATAAAGAAGGTATTTTTTGTGAATCATGCTTCGGTTATAATTGTATTAGATTAAAGGAGGTTAAAACCACAATGCCGCTGATATTTGATGTGCCCGATTATAAAAAGATAAGAGTTATCATCGATTCGGATGCCGCCTGCGAGGCTGATGATCCGTTTGCAATCGCCCATGCGTTGATGAGCCCGAAATTCGAGGTTAAAGCTATTTTTGCCGAACAATTCGGAGCCCCCGACACTACACGGAAAAGCTATGATGAAATAATGACGATACTTGACGCCATGGACCTTTCAGTACCGGTATTCATGGGAGAAGAAGGCAGGCTCGCGGACGTCAGGGGAAAGGAAATCTCTCCGGCAGCAAGGTTTTTGATTGAAGAAGCCATGAAAGATGACAAAAAGCCCTTGTTTGTTTTGTGCCAGGGCGCGGCTACAAATGTCGCGTCGGCCATGAGGGAATGCCCTGATATTATTGGCAGGATGACGGTTGTATGGATTGCCGGGCACGACCTCGAAAATTCCACTCCGAAATTCCGCGAGTTCAATTCCGGGAACGATATAGAAGCAGCCAATTTGCTGATTTCCAGCGGGACCAATTTGTGGCTTATACCGTTTAATGTTTACGGCACTATGCGCATAGGTTTGGCTGAGATTCAAAAGAAGATTTATCCATGCGGCAAAATAGGAAAGCATTTGTTTGAAAACATGATAAATTACAATATGTCCGAGCATGCGGGCTGGACGGCAGGGGAAAGCTGGGCCCTCGGAGACTCGCCCGCCGTCGGCGTTGCACTGGATCAGAGCTGCGGGAAATACAAGTATTGCGAAGCTCCCATTTTCAACGAAGACACGTCGTACAGGTTTGAAAGCGGGAGGCCCCTGATACGGGTATATACATCTATCGATTCGAGATATATCCTGGAAGATTTCATATGCAAGCTGCAACTGTTATATGGGGAACAAAAATGACGAAAAGGTGAACGGTATGAAAAAGCGAGTGCTGATAACCATTTCAAAATATAACAGCAGGCTGAATAGCATTGCCGAACGGCTCGAAGAGCTGGGTTATTCCGTTAGCTGGAAACCTGCGGCAAGGTATGCCGAGAGTGAATCAATAGAAAACGGCCGAGGCTTCCATGCTATAATTGCCGGCATTGAGCCCTACAGTAAAGCTGTTTTGGAGGAACTCAGCGGCACATTGAAAGTACTGTCGCGGTTTGGGGTCGGATACGACAATGTGGATGTTGAAGCGGCAACAAAGCTCGGCATAGCGGTTACGACCACACCGGATTCCATGTCCGGAGGGGTGGCTGATCATGCTCTTACAATGATGCTTGCTCTTGGCAGAAGATTAGTAATTCATGATGCTAACATGAAAGTAGGAGTCTGGGATCCGTCGCAGCTTGGAAGAGAGCTTGAAGGTTCGACCGTGGGACTGGTCGGCTTCGGGAAAATCGGACAGTGTTTGGCGAAATATCTTATGGGGTTTGATTGCCGTTTGCTTGTATATGACATTGCAGTACCCGATGATGTATTGAAGCGGTACAACGCGATACGATCCGACCTGGATACTATCGCCAGGGAAAGCGATTATGTGAGCTTGCACGTCCCGCTGCAGGAAAGTACCAGGGGTCTTATAGATAAAAGCTTTTTGTCAAAAATGAAACCAACTGCGTTTCTTATTAACACCAGCCGGGGGAAAGTTGTAAATGAATCTGACCTGGTAGATGCTTTGAAGGCAAAGATTATAGCCGGCGCCGGGCTGGACGTTTTTGAATTTGAGCCCCTGGATAATTCAAGCGAGCTTCTGAAAATGGAAAATGTAATTTTAACTCCCCATATAGCTTCGGCTACCATTCAGTCTTTTCAAGCAGCCGGGCAAGTGGCGGTAACAAATGTCCATGACGTGCTATCCGGAAGGATTCCAAAATACATATTAAACCCGGATTATGCAGGAAGCCATAACGTTCATTTTTTGTAAAGGTTTTTGAACTCGTTGGGGGTCATGCCATAATATTTCTTAAAAAGTGAAGCAAAATAGCGGAACCGTATACTGATTTTAGAGCCATAGCGCGCAGATACCCCGATGCTTTTCTGTCCGGAGAAGGAGACGTGCGTGTGCTAATGCGCAACAACCCGGATGAAATCCGTGAAATGGTGGAGAGGATGGTTGAAACCGGGCGCATGTGCGGGGGCTATTTCCTGCAGATTGGCAACCCTTAACCCATGACGTTTCTGCGGAAGCGCTGAAGCTGTATCTTGACCTTTGCCATGAGCTTGGATACCGGTGAGCCATGTTCAGGCTCGTTTTGGTAAAGCTCACAAGCACAGCCGCCTTTTGTTATTGAGCTTTTTTCTTTTTTCCATGTCTTTATTATGATTCCGGAATATGTTTAAAGATGCCTATCGGAAGTATTTTATTGAGTAAACCAGGTCAACAATCAATACGCCAAACCATTGAGCTGTTAAAAGCAGAAACATGCTTTCAATAGCATAGTTTTTATCGCTTAACACTAAAATCAAAGCAACCGGAAGCAATAAAACCGTAATAACGCCGGCAATTATAAAACCTCTTGCCAGAATATTGACCTGATATTCATCATATTTTTGTTTCCTAAATACTGTTAGAGCAACAATAGCAATGGTTATCGCTATTATGGCGTATCCGACGTATTTCATGCCGCCGTTGATTATAAAGGACGACCAACTATTCCAAAAACTACTGCTCAAAGTTTTCGCATGTGAAAGAAGTCTGACAAATTCGATATGATTAGATGTAAAAATAAATATGAAAGCATATATGGCTGAAACAACGGAAACCAGCAATGCATTTATTCCGGGATTTCTTAAGATTTTCATTTCCGCTCACTCTCCTCAAAGTTAAATAACTCTTCAATAGATAAATTGAAGAATTTAGCCAGATCATACGCCAGCCAAATAGACGGGTCGAATTTACCTGTTTCAATTGCATTAATCGCTTGCCTGGAGACACTGACTTTTTGGCCTAATTGCTTTTGGGTTAATCCGTATTGTTCCCTAAGTTCCTTAACCCTGTTTTTCAAACAAATTCCCCTTGTCAAGTTAACCTTACATTATTTATCATACTATTTTTCAATCGGTGTGTCAAGTAAACATGACACCATGTATATGAGCTTGGAACTACTTTTTGGTTTGCGGCTCCCTATTATCAAAAACGCTCAATTATAAATAACTGTTGAAAAATTTTGAATAAAGTGATTAAATATTATAAAGACAATGATAAGACCCGATAATAAGACAATAATAGAGCAATAGGATAATAATACCATATTCCTTTAGAGGTGAAAAATGAGAAACCCCAAGCGTGTTTTTGCAGAGGAAAGGGAGCAGGAAATACTCAGGATGCTCCAGAAGAACGGGTCTGTTACTGTGGATGAGCTTTCGAGGTATTTTGGAATATCCGGATCAACCATCCGACGCCAGCTAAAGATGCTGGAGGACCAGGGGAAACTGTTTCGCACCTTCGGCGGTGCTATAAAAGTTGATGAAGCGGAAGAGTCCTTTGATTTAAAACGTGTGACCAATATGGATTTAAAGAAGGCAATTGCACAAGAGGCGAGGAAATACATCAATGACGGCGACATTATCGCGCTTGGAGGAGGCACTACCGTGCTTGAACTGGCCAAGCTGTTGTCAAATGCAAAGAACTTGGTGGTAATAACTAATTCCATTGCTACAGCTTATGAATTGTATAAGTATCCGAATATCGAAGTACAGGTAGTCGGGGGGACGGTAAGATCGGTAAGCGGCGTAATGGTCGGACCGAAGGCGGTTAAGTTTATGGAGAACGCATTTGTTGAAAAGACATTTGTCGGCACCGATTCCATATCGCTGGAGTATGGATTGACCACAACCAACTGCTTTGAGGCTGAAATTGAAAAGCAGCTTATGAAGCACGCCCAAACGGTTTTTGTCATTACCGATCACACGAAATTTGGAAAAGTTACTCTTACACCTCAGATTCCGATTAGCAGTGTGGATTATATAATAACCGATAAGCAGGTAGATGAAACCATATGCGCAAAAATACTTGAAATGGGAGTTAAAATTATAACTGTGTAACACTCCGGACATACTTTTTGCTTTTTAAATCCTTGTGCGGCCTCCGATTTTTTAACACGGAGGTTATTTTAATTTGCACAGAAAAAATTGTATGCGAACCGGTAGATGCGCAAATATTATCAAAATAATAAAAATTGAGCATAATTACTTGACATTGAGCATAAGCATTTATATAATGAACATATAATGAATTACAGAGGGGGATTGAAAATGATTAAAAGATTTGTTTTACTCTTGCTTTGTGTCGTTATGCTTACATGGGTATTTGCAGGATGTACGTCAAAACCGGCTGAGACCGGACAAACAACCGAAACAAAAGAAGCAGCCGAAAGTGACACCTCTTCTGATGAAAAGGCTGCTGAAGAAACCAAGCCACTTGAAGCGGCGAAGCTGACATACTATTACTGGAATGAAGCGCAGAAAGAAGCACAGGACGCAATATATGCAGAATTCAAGAAAGCTTTTCCACAGATAGAAGTAGAGACCACTGTCGTTCCATGGGCTAATTACTGGACCAAACTCCAGACCTCCCTGCCGAGCGGTGCCGGTCCGGATGTTTACCAACTGAACGCGCCCCATGCGGTGGAATATCTGCCTGCCGGCCTGGCAATGCCGCTGCAGGACAAAATTGACGCCGAAGGTCTGGACATGAGTGTCTATCCTGAAGCCATTAAAAACCTGTATACATACGAAGGCAAGTTGTACGCAATGCCTAAGGATTATGACTCAATTGCATTGTTTTACAATAAGGCTATGTTTGATGAGGCAAACGTGAAATATCCCGACGATACGTGGACCTGGACCGAATTCCTTGACGCGGCGAAGAAACTTACAAAACCTGATGGCTCACAGTATGGATTTGCCGCCGACTCATATGCTCAGACAGGTCTTGGCAACTTCATATTCCAGAACGGCGGAGAGTTTTTTGCCGCGGACGGAATGAAATCCGCCATTAATTCTCCCGAGAATATTGAAACCGTACAGTTCATATCAGATCTTATGAACAAGTACAAGGTTTCACCTTCATACAGTGAGTTGGTTGAGACTCCCTCCTATACGCTTTTCATGGGTGAAAAGGTAGCAATGATCACCTTCGGTTCATGGTATGTGGGGCCAATATATGAGGCATTGGGCGACAAACTGGGTATAGCGCCCTTGCCGATGAAGAAGACCAGGGCATGTGTGCTTCACGGACTGGGATATGCTATTGACGCAAAAACAAAATACCCCGAGCAGGCGTGGGCATTTGTAAAGTTCCTCGCATCTAAGCAGGCAAATGAAATACAGTCCAGCGTGGTAATCCCTGCATATGCGGGCATGGAAGGCAAATGGCTGGAACAATTCCCGATGCTTGATCTTAAAGTGTTTATAGACGCTGCGAAATATGGAAAGCCTTTCCCTGTCGCATTAAAGAATTCCACTGCTGTGGAGACGGCAATGTATAATGCATTGGATAAGGTGTGGAACGGTTCCATGAGCGTGGAAGATGCGTTGAAAGAAGCTGAAGCCAATATGAATGCAGAGCTTTCAAAATAGAGACAGGGCGTCTTTCCCCGGTAAGGCGGGTGGCGGCCGGCGTACCGGCCGTCACCCTGGGGGAATAATGCTGCTGAAGGTATGAGGCCGGATGATCAGTGGAGTTAAAGCGAGCAAACCAGGAAAGGGATGGCTGGAATGGATACGGGTGCTGTAAAAAATGCAATCGGGAAAACTACTGCTTTTAAAAGAAACAAGTATATTGAATGGATCTACGGTTATTCTTTTATAGCGCCGCTGTTAATAGGTGTCCTGGTATTCTTTATCGGGCCGATCCTGTTTACCTTTTATATATCTTTGACCGATTGGACCAGTCTTGAACCAGGAAGTTTTGTTGGCTTTGAGAACTATATTCAGGCTTTCAAAGATAAAAGGCTGACTAGGGAACTGACAAATACCGCAGTTTATACACTTGGAACCGTACCGACGACCCTGGTGCTCTCCCTATGGATTGCCAATGCGCTAAACAAGATAGTTAGAGGAAGGTCGGCGCTTACAACGATATATTTTCTTCCCAATGTGACAATGCCGACTGCGGTTGCCATGGTCTGGGCCTGGCTGCTTAATTCCAAATACGGAATAGTGAACTACCTGCTTGGTTTGGTTGGACTGCCAGGGCCGGTGTGGATCGGGGATCCGAGGTTTATCATGCCTTCCATTATTATCGTAAGCATATGGATGGGTCTGGGCTATAATATCATCATTCTTACTGCCGGGCTGAAAAATATACCGGTATCATATTATGAAGCCTGTGATATGGATGGAGCATCAGAATGGGCGAAGTTTACCAGGATAACCCTGCCGCTTCTGTCCCCTCATATATTCTTCCTGCTTGTTGTCTCCGTTATAGGAGCATTCAAAGCATTTGATGTGATTTTTATGCTTACGGTCAACCAGTTGACTTACGGGAATCTTGTGGAAGCTTCAAGGACAATGGTCTACGGTATCTATGAGAAGGCCTTCTCTCTATACAAGATGGGTTATGCTTCTACTGAAGCGGTATTCCTGTTCATCATCATTGCGGTAGTAACGGCGGTTCAATTCACCATCCAGAAACGATGGGTTCATTATGATTAGGGGGTGTATGGTATGGAGGTTAAAGCGACGCTAAAAAGGAATCAGGGCCGCTTTAGAAAAACAGTTGCATATTCCGGGATGCTTCTTGGAGTCGTTGTTATGGCCGTTCCTTTTCTATGGATGGTGCTTACTTCCTTCAAGACGTTTCCCGAAACACTGAAATATCCGATAACATGGTTGCCTGAAAAAATACAGTTTGAGAATTTTGCCGTTGTTATCAACCGGTTCAGTTTTGGCAGGTATACTTTGAATACAATATTTGTGACCGCTGTATTGACATTCGGACAACTGGCCATTTGCTCGCTTGCCGCCTATGCGTTTTCCAGACTGTCGTTTCCGGGCAAGGAATTCTTCTTTTTTCTGATTCTCAGCATATTAATGGTGCCTGAGCAGATGACGCTCATACCCAGGTTTCTTGTTGTACAGAAGCTTGGATGGCTGAATACTTTCAAGGGTATAATCATACCCAGCCTGCCCAGCGCTTACGGCACATTTTTCCTGGTGCAGTTCATGAAGACACTTCCCAGGGAAATAGAAGAGTCCGGGAAAATTGACGGCTGTTCGGTTTTCCGGTTGTTCTGGAATATTACACTGCCGATGTGCAAGAACGGAATTATTGCACTAAGCATTATTGTTGTATTGTGGGCTTGGAATTCGCTGCTATGGCCTTTAATTGTTATAAATTCCGACAAGGTGTCGGTTCTGGCTATCGGTCTTGCCACGCTCAACGCTATGCCGGGCTACACGAATAGATATAATATTCTGATGGCAGGAGCCGTTCTGGTTACCATACCAATGCTGGCAGTTTTTATTGCAGGACAGAAGAAGCTGATATCCGGCATCGCCATCAGCGGTATGAAAGCATAGATTTCCGCAGTTATTGGAGGTAAATATGTCTGAAAATAAACGTTTATACCTCGATGAGTTCTGTCCCAGAAGCGAGCTGGTGGTCGAGGAACACATTGTAGAAAAACCTGCGTTTCCTGTTATAGATATGCA
Organism: Bacillota bacterium; assembly: GCA_050261495.1. Lineage (GTDB taxonomy): Bacteria > Bacillota > Clostridia > Acetivibrionales > DTU013 > JBMNKL01. The sequence continues at coordinate 25,886 of JBLNDI010000008.1, read as the reverse complement.
CTGTCACCTGGGTTTGGCGTTGCTGGGCGAAGAATTTTTGGCGACATACGATATGGGTGAGGTTGTAGAGAAGCTGCAGCAGATGTCTATCATAAAAATAGTGGTGCTTGAATGGGCGGGAGACTGGGATAAAATCATGGCAAAGATACGTCCGTATGAAGATTTTATCATACCTTACGGGTATGTTGACTTCAGCCTTTTTGAGGATAAAGGCTTTGAGAAATATGTGGTGAAGGCCATGACACGCATGAAGGAAAACGGTGTCAGGGGGATTAAGGTATGGAAAAACCTTGGCCTGGGCTTAAAGGACAGCAATGGGAAATATGTCAGGCTTGATGATCCCAGGCTTGACGTGGTCTGGAAATCCGCCGGGGAGTTCGGCTTGCCCATCGTCATTCATATAGCTGATTTGAGAGCATTTTTTAAGACGGCAGACAGGTTTAACGAACAGTATGAAGTATTGAAGCAGGTACCTGGCTGGTCTTTCTGCAAGCCGGAGTTTTACACATATGAGCAGCTTATGGAAATGCAGGAGAACATTATCGGAGGCAATCCGGATACAACATTTGTAGTCGCGCATGTAGGCTCGAGTTCGGAAGATCTGTCTTATGTCTGCCGGAGCCTGGACCGCTTCCCCAATATGCATGTCGACATTGCGGCAAGAATCAGCGAATTGGGGAGACAGCCATATACGGCGAGAAAATTCTTCAACTGCTATCAGGACAGGATTCTCTTCGGAAGCGACCTGTTCCCGGACTCGGATATAAGGAAGTTCTATTCGGTTTATTTCAGGTTTCTTGAGACCTGGGACGAGTATTTTGACTATGATTACGGTAGTTTGCCATCGTTGGGGCGCTGGAAAATATACGGCCTGGGTCTGGAACCGGATGTCCTCGAAAAAGTATACCGGAAAAATGCAGAGCGGATTTTAAAGCTTTAGTCAAACCCGGATGAGAACATAGTATTGGGGGTGTATAAATGAGTGGGATAGACTTGAAAAAGCTTTATAAATGGTGCAGTATACCCGTTGAGCAGCTTGAGAATCATCCGGATCTGAAAGTTCGTCTCAGGCTCGTAAAGGATTCTGCAGAGATGGGCGAAATAATGGCCAGAGAACTTGTTGATGAAATAAAGAAAGCTAACGATGAAGGCAGGCCGTACAGGGCTATTATTCCATGTGGCCCGAAGTGTTGGTACGAGCCCTTTGTCAGCATTGTAAACCATGAAAGGGTATCCCTCAGAAATTTTTATGTGTTTCACATGGATGAATGCCTTGATTGGGAAGGACAGCTTCTTGCTAAAAATGATCCATATAATTTCAGAACTTTTATGGAGAACCATTTCTATAAAGGAATCGATCCGGATCTGGAGGTACCCGAAAGCAGGAGGTATTTCCTTGAACCTTCAAAAATCGAATATATAAGGGAGAAAATATACGAGGCTCCTATAGATCTGACAATGGGAGGCTGGGGACAGGACGGGCATATTGCGTACAACCAGGCAAGAAGGAATTTCTACAGCGCAATAACCCTGGAACAGTTGGAGAATTCATCCATAAGGATTCAGGAAAACAATATGGACACAATTATTGCGCTGAGTCATCGAACATATGGGGCGGCATACCAATTTGTTCCACCGATGTCAATCACACTGGGCATTAAGGAATGCCTTTCGGCGAAGAAGGTAAGGCTGTTCAGTGATACCGGGGCATGGAAACAGACAGCGTTGCGCATCGCGCTTTTTTCAGAATTAACAGCTGAGTATCCTATTACTCTGCTTCAGAAGCATCCTGATGCACTAATCACAGCAACCGTTGAAACAGCAAGGCATCCGATATCCGAGAACCCGGAGTGGGAGTTTAAGGGGGTAAACGCATGAGAGGACAACCCAGCATGGATCTCAGATATACAAGAATTATCGGTACGGGGGGAATCGGTACAGGAATTTTCTTCAAACTTGACGGCATGCATACCATAGGGAGGAATGAAAGCCGTTCTGGGAAACTTATGCCTTACAGGGACTACTGCAAGCTGCATATAGTATTCCATTACATTGCAGCTGTTCTGAGAGCAGGTAGAAAAGGTCATGTGCAGCTTATCCCCATAGGAATGGTTGGTGACGATGCCGAGGGCTTGCAGCTCATAAGCAAAATGCGAGAAGTCGGGATGGAAGTAGCAGGTATAAGAACATCCAAAACACTGCGCACGCTTTTCAGTGTATGTTTCCAGTATCCGGATAATACGGGCGGCAACATCACATCTTCCAATGGAGCAAGCTATGCAGTATCGCCCCGGGATATCGAAAGGGTTGTCAGCTCTATGGATATCGGTTCCGGCGGAGAGCTTTTCCTTGCCGTACCTGAGGTTCCGGTGGCTTCAAGGGTAAGGCTGCTTGAAGAGGGAAGACAGCGGAAGGCATTCAACGCTGCCTCCCTTCTGCCTGCGGAGGTTAATGAATTTTGCCGCTGCGGGGGTTTTGAGCTTATCGATTATCTGGCAATAAATATAGAAGAGGCGCGTGCAATTGCAGGAATTGAACAAGAGAAAGCCGGCAGTGCCGAAGTGGCTGAACAATGCATCACCAAGCTGTCGGCGGTGAATCACGATATGCTTGTAAGCATTACTGCAGGCGCTGAGGGAAGCTATTGTTTTAAAGGAAATAAAATGATAAAGGTGCCTTCGCTTGATGTAGAGGTTGTGAGTACCGCAGGAGCGGGCGACGCATACATGGCGGGTGTAATCATCGGCCTTTGCTGCGGCCTGCCTTTTATGAAGGAGACCGGGGAGCCCACTTTTGGCGCCACTCCCGTAGCGTCAGCTGTGGAGCTTGGAACCCTGATCGCCAGTATGGCGATAACAGCGCCGGATACCATTAATGAGGAAATCTGCAGCAGTACAATAAAAAGCTTTACGGAGAAAAAAGGAATTGTACTGGCAGAGAATTTAAACAGAATCGTAGGCATTTGAAACAAACTTACAAACTCTGAATTACCGCTATTATAAGGAGAGTGATATTGTGGCGAAAATTACTTTTATAGGCGCAGGCAGCATTGTTTTTGCAAAGGGATTGCTTGTGGACATACTCTCATTTAAAGCACTTGAAGGAGCAACCATCTCATTGATGGATATTGATCCGAAGCGGCTTGATCTTATGAAACACCTGGCCGATAAAATAGTTATACAGGAAGGCTTCAGAGCGTCGGTAGAGGCTACGACGGACAGGAGAAAAGCCATTGCAGGATCCGATTATGTCATAAATATGATCCAGGTCGGTGGTCTGGATGCTTTCAGGAAAGACATTTCCATTCCATCGAATTACGGTATTGACCAGGCAGTAGGAGATACCCTCGGGCCCGGAGGCGTTTTCAGAGGACTCAGGACCATTCCGGTTCTGCTGGATATTCTGAGAGATATGGAAGAGCTGTGCCCCGATGCCCTTTTCTTAAACTATGCAAATCCTATGGCTATAAACTGCTGGGCAATCAACACAGCGTCGGGGATAAGGAATGTAGGTCTCTGCCACAGCGTGCAGAATACGGCTAAGGACATTGCAGATTATATAGGAGCGCCCCTGGAGGAAGTGTCATACAAATGTGCAGGCATAAACCATATGTGCTGGTTCCTCGAATACAAGTGGAGGGGCAGGGATGCCTATCCTTTGCTTAAAGAGAAATACAACAATGAAAAAATTTACAACAGGGATATTGTAAAGTTCGAGGTTTTAAAGCATTTCGGGTATTTTGTCAGCGAGTCAAGCTACCACATGTCGGAGTATGTTTCGTACTTCAGGAAAAGTAAAAAATGGCTGGAAAAAATCAGAGGCATGGATTCATGGTTGAAGGAATGCGACGGGTCGTACTACAATCAATGCGCCAAACTGAATTCTTCATTTTATGAAGATATGGAGGAAGTGTTGGTACAGGATAAGATATTAACAGAAAGAACGCACGAGTATGCGGCATACATAATCAATGCAATGGAAACAGGCGAACCGACGGTTATTTACGGGAATGTGGTGAATAATGGCTTGATCGACAACCTTCCAGGCGAGTGTATAGTCGAGGTTCCGTGCCTTGTCGACAAAAACGGTATTCAGCCTGTAAAAATGGGAAAGTTGCCGCCTCAGCTTGCGGCGCTTAACAAAACAAACGTCAATGTCCAGGGACTTGCCGTAGAAGGCGCGCTTTCCGGAAATAAAGACATTGTCTGTCAGGCTGTGATGATGGACCCGTTAACATCTTCCGTTCTCACAATGCCTGAAATACACAGGATGGTCACAGAGATGTTTGAAGCAGAAAAAGAATACCTGCCGCAGTTCAAATAAGGTCCTGTTTCACGGAATGTTCAATGGATCGCGGATAACGCGCCCAGGGAGGTGCTTACGGCTTATGGCTTATAAACTTAGGTATGTGCAGCATTTCAAGCAAAACCATTTTAAAGATTTTATCGAACTGGAGAAAAAATTTATCGAATTGGAAAACAGTATCAAGGATTTTCCCAGGGGAAAAAGGTTTTTGCCTTATATGGGAAAAGAGCCTTTGAACACTCTTATCTGGGAGTGTGAATTCGATTCAATGGAGGAGCTTCAGAAGGCACATGATCTGATTCAGAACAACTCATCCCATGAGGAGTTATACAATAAACAGGTCAGGTACTTCCTGGATTCCTACACTGAAATATACAAAGAGGTCAATATTTGACCAATTATTCAAAAAAAATAAAATGGCTAATTTTTAACCGGTATATGCCGCTATCGAGTATTGACAGGTTCCTGGCAACCGCTTAAAATAGTGCTATGTAAAGAGCATTAATGAAAGGGCAAGGTATTACCTGATGTATAAGCTGATTCGGTAAGAACCAACAGTTATAAGTTAATGGAGCATAAGATGCTTAGGTTTTGTGCCGGATCGGTTTTTCGAATAACGTACCCGCAGGCTTGGCGCTTGTTGACCGGCAGTGCGGGTTGTATCATTTTCATACGGGTTTATGTACCGGGTTTTAATTAATAATTCACCAAGGTAACATAATTCACCCAACGTAAAGACTAAATTTCCGAATAGGTGGTAAGACTGTATTCGAAGCCTTTCCCGCACAAGACTGCATAATGGAAGGAGAGGCTTTTTATGTTGCTTTTGGAGGCTGCAAACTTAAAAAAATATTATTCCGACCGGCTTATCGTCAGTGTGGATGATTTAAAAATATATACCGGTGACAGGATCGGCGTAATAGGTCAGAACGGCTCCGGCAAGACGACGCTGCTTGACATGCTGTCAGGGAGTATCGAACCTGACGAGGGGTACGTCAAACGTTACTGCGAAATCGGTTATATCCGGCAGTTTGATGGCGAAAATGAATTTCTCGCGGGAAAAGGTCCCAAGCTGTCGTGTGACAAGGTGGGTGATGATGCCCCCGGTCTGAAACTGCTCAGGGAGTTTGAGCTTAACCATAAACTTCAAAGGGATGTACTGAGCGGCGGAGAATTCACCAGGATGAAAATAGCAGGCGTTTTCAGCAGGGACAACATCCTTGTTTTTGCCGATGAACCGACCGCAAACCTTGATTACAAGGGGATTGATATTTTTAAGAGAAAGCTGACGGAGATTGATTCCTTCATGCTTATCAGCCATGACAGGGATCTTCTTGATACGCTTTGCAATAAGATACTCGAGGTAAAGGACGGCAAGATCCGGATATTCGGCGGCAATTATACGTTTTACCGGCAGCAGTGCGATATGGAGCGCAAGCGGGCGTTTCTTGAATACGAGAAGTATATAAGGGAAAAAACCGCGCTTGAAGAGGCAATTTCAAACAGGAAGCAAAGAGCGAAAAAGATGAGGAAAGCGCCCTCCAGGATGGGGAATTCCGAGGCAAGGCTTCATACAAGGGCGGCTAATGAAAAGCAGGAAAAATTGCACAATAGCGTAAACAGCCTTATAACACGTCTCGAAAAGCTTGAGCCCAAGGAAAAGCCAAGGGAACAGCCGACAATCAAGCTGGATTTTTCGCTGACAAATCCCCCCGAAAACAAGGTGGTCATATCGACGGCCAACCTCAGTTTCAGCTATGGATCGCTGCAAATTTTCAGTGATGCCCGTTTTAACGTGTATAACGGGAAAAAGACGGCGCTCTGGGGCGAAAACGGCACGGGTAAAACTACGTTGCTCAACCTTATTTACAAAGAATATAGGGCAAAATTCCAGGCGCCAGGCGAGAACCGGCTTCCGGGCCCAAGCAGCTTAAGACGTGAACCCAGCGGTATAAGCGGCGATTATAAAGCTGATTTCAATATTGTTCCAAAAGCCAGGCTGGGATACTTTCACCAGGGCTTTGAAAACCTGGTTCCCGGTGAAAGCGTGTTATGGAACGTCATGCGGGACAGCGTGCAAAATGAAACAGTCGCCAGGACCATACTGGCGAGGCTTTTAATCCGTGGGGATGACGTGTATAAAAGGGTGGAGGTGCTAAGCGGCGGAGAAAAAATAAAGGCGGCTTTTGCCAAGCTTTTTGTTTCCAATGCTAATGTGCTGTTGCTGGACGAACCGACAAATTACCTTGATATGGCGTCAATAGAAGCGCTGGAGAGCGTATTGAAGGAATACGAGGGAACTGTGCTTTTCGCTTCGCATGATAGGGCTTTTGTAAACGAGGTGGCCGACAGGCTCCTGGTATTGAAGGGACATGAGATTTATGATTATGACATGAAGCTTGCCGAGTTTGAAAAACACGATGCCCGCAGAAATCCGGCAAATAATACTGCCCGCAAAAATGCTCCCGCTTCCGGGGGCGTCCTGAACAGCGTACCCGATGATATAGAACGCACCATGCTGCAAATGAGGCTGACGGAGATAATTGCCAAGATATCCTCCGGCAGCGGTGACAAGGAAGCGCTGGAAGAGGAATACAGGAGGGTGATGGAAAAATTAACTTGAACTTTGTTGTCCAATATACTAAAATTAACGTGACATGTGCTTAAAAAGCGGCATTCAGCACGTTTTTGGAGAGGTTTGCAAATTGAAATTTGTTGAAAGAGAATTTATCCCGGTATTCCTGGGAAACGATATCAATACATACAGCATGTCCAGGGCGTTTTATGAAGCGTATGGCGTAAGATCGATCGTCATCGGCAAGGTATTCTCGGGCCCAAGCTGTCACAGCAGGATTATTGATTACCGGGCTGTCGCCGGGTTGGACGAGCAGGATGTTTTTACCAGGACTGTCGGTGAGCTTGCATCCGAATACAAGGATAAAAAAATAATTTTAATGGGCTGCGGCGACAATTACGTGGAACGGATCATAAAAAACAAGGCCGCGCTTCCCGGGAACATCATCGCGCCGTACGTGGACGAAGAACTGATGGACAGCCTTCTGACAAAGCTGAAGTTTTATGAAATGTGCGACCGCCATGGAATCAGGTACCCCGTTACATTTGTCTATGAACGGGCGATGGGGGACGATTTCGGGCTGCCTTTCGGTTATCCCGTTATTGTAAAGCCGTCAAACGGCATAAAGTACTGGCAGCATGAATTTAGTACCCAGAAAAAGGTTTACAAGCTGAACAGCCGGGATGAGCTGAAGCGGGTGATTAATGACATTTATGGTGCCGGTTATGATGACAGGCTCATCATACAGGATTTCATCCCCGGGGATGATTCCAGCCTCCGCGTCATGATATGCTATTCGGGCAGAGACAGGAAGGTCAAGCTCATGTCGCTTGCCCATGTATTGCTGGAGGAACACACGCCGCACGGCCTGGGAAATACGGCTGCGCTTATAAATGAGTACAATCCCGGGCTGTCGGAGATGCTGAGGCGTTTCCTGGACGGTATCGGGTACACCGGGTATTCGACTTTCGATATAAAATTCGACCGGCGGGACGGGGAGTTCAAGATACTGGAAATCAACCTGAGGCAGGGGAGAAGCAATTACTATGTGACTGCCGCCGGGAACAACCTTGCCCGATATGTTGTCGAAGATTATATATACAACCGCGATTTGCAGTTTGAAATAACAAATGTGCAAAACCTCTGGACGGTCATACCGCTGAAAGTAATAGCCAAGTACGTTAAGGACGGCGGGGACCGGGCGCTGATGGAGCGGCTGATCAGGGAAGGGAAAGTAATCAACCCGCTGTTTATGAAAGGCGACAACAAGCTGAGACGTATGCTGTTTCTGTATAAATTGCAATTAAGCCATTATTTCAAATACATGAAATACCCGGGGTATTGAGCGGAGTTCAAGTGCGGCGGTTTCGTGGGAACTAAACGGCTGCTGTGCGGTTGCCGGGTATTTGGATTGCTTGCGTTGCCCGGGTATTGCCCGTTGAATTGAGGCAATGCTTGAATTATGGCAATACTGATAAATTGATCGTATAAAAAGCCGGAAGACCGGTGAGAGGTGTGTTTATTGGATAAAGATAAAGAAAAGGCGCTGTTTGAAGAAAAATATGAAGCTTTCCTGCAAGCCCATCCGAAAGGCCACTTTATGCAATCGCTGCGGTGGGCGAGGATTAAGTCTTTTTGGAAAAATGAAATTGTTACGGTCGAGGATGAGAACGGACAGATTGTAGGGTCCATGAGCCTTTTGATAAGGAAGCTGCCCATGCTTCCGTTTACCGTGATGTATTCGCCGCGGGGACCCGTCTGCGACCCGCATGACGCCGGTACTATAAAGGCGCTGCTGGAAAAGTGCAAGCAACTGGCCGGGAAACACAGGAGCTACGTGTTGAAAATGGACCCTGACATAGAGATCGAGGACAAGCAGTTTGAAGATATTGTTTTGGGCCTTGGTTTTAAATTGACCCGCGGCCTTAAAAATTACGAGGGCATACAGCCCAGATTTGTATTCCGGCTGGATTTGAGAGGCAAAACGGAAGACATGATAATGCAGGATTTCCATCAAAAGGTCCGCTACAACATCCGCCTTGCCGAAAGGAAAGGCGTCGTGGTCAAGGCCGGCGGACGTGAAGATATCGCCGTGTTTTACAAGATGATTGTTGAGACCGGTATCCGCGATAATTTCGTTGTCAGGAGCAAGGAGTACTATGAAAGCGTTTTCGACAACATGGCCCCGGACCATGTAAGAGTGTTTATCGCATATTACGAAGACAAGCCCATTGCCGGCACGATAGGGATATTATACGGCAACAAGTTCTGGTATTTGTATGGAGCCAGCACAAATGAGCACAGGAACCTGATGCCCAATTACCTGCTCCAGTGGAACATGATCAAGTGCGCGCTGGAAGCCGGCGTGGATATATATGATTTCAGGGGAGTGCCCGGAAATATCGATGAAAGCAACCCGTTGTACGGGCTTTACAGGTTCAAGGTGGGTTTCAGGGGGAAATTTACAGAGTTCGTCGGAATGCTGGATTATGTTTTCAACCCGCTTGTTTACTTTTTCGCTGAGAAATGTATATATGTTTTCAGGGAAATAAGGCGGAAAATATATAAGAGAAAGTAAGAGATAGAAAAGTGGAAAGACAGTCCAGTGCAAAGGGGTTTACCGTATTAAGCGTCGCTATCGTTATCAACAAGCTTTTAGGGATACTTTATGTGCCGATAGCGACGCTGATTTTGGGAAATTACGGAAACGGAATATTCAACGCAGGGTATACGATTTACCAGTTGGTATTTGTCGTAACCAACGCGGGCATACCCATCGCGTTGTCAAAGCTGATTTCCGAGCAGCTTGCCTTAAACAGGCATGATGTGTCATACAGGACGCTGAAAATATCCGCTTTAATGCTTGTAATTGCCGGTACTTTCACCAGCGTATTGACGGCTCTGCTGGCTAAACCGTTGTCCGGCCTGATTCGTACGCCGGAAGCATACCTGACCATCTTGGCGATATCCCCGACTATGCTTTTCACCGCTGTTTCCTGTATATTCAGGGGATATTTCCAGGGCCGGTCAAACATGGTGCCGACCAGCATTTCACAGATTCTCGAGCAAGCCGTGCATTCGGTGCTGACCATCGTATTCGCGTGGGTAATGTACCAATACGGTGTAAAGTATGCAATTGCATCGGGTATTACCGGCGATGAGGCAATATACAGGGAGGCGGCCAGGTTCGCCGCTGCCGGCGCTACGGTCGGAACATCATTGGGCGCGCTGGCAAGCGCATTGTACCTCTACGCGACATTCCAGAGGAAAAAGGCCGGAATCCTGGGCGAATTGCAGAATACCCAGGAAAGCATGTCCGGGTATACCAACAGGCTTATCATGGAGAAGCTGCTGAAATACGCGGTGCCGATTTCCCTTGGATCCGTTGCGATTTATACAACCCAGCTCATCGATGTGGGCATAACAAAAGCGCGCCTGATAGCGGGCGGATTCAGCGAGCATGAAGCGACCAGCCTTTATGGCATATTGTCGACACAGTACCTGAAGGTGCTTTTTATTCCCGTCGCGCTTGCCACGGCGCTGGGGACCGCCATAATCCCGTCGATATCAGCCGCTAATGAGGTTAATGACAGGAACCTGCTTGGACGCAGGATTTACAAAAGCTTTAAAACAATACTTATGATAGCGGTACCTGCGGCAATAGGCCTGACAGTCATGGCTGGCCCGGTTATCCGCATCCTGTTTCCCAAGTCGCCCGACGGCTGGGATTTATTGATGATGGGCTCGTGGACGCTGGTGCTGATATCGGTTGTGTCTATCCAGACGTCAATACTGCAGGGCATAGGAAAGACGTATATTCCTACCATACACATGGTCATCGGTCTCGCGCTGAAGCTGACTGTCAACTACAATTTAATAGCCATAAAGTCTGTAAATATCAAAGGAGCGATTGTCGGGAACGCTGTCTGCTATATTTTTGCCGGGATCATGAACTACAGGGCGATAAAAAGGGTGACAGGAGTGAAGCTTAACATAAAGCAGCTTTTCAACAGGCCGTTGAGTGTTTCGATAATAATGGGAATCATTGTATTCCTGGTATATCATGGACTGACGCTCATGACTGGATGGCTCGTCAAATCCGCATTCCTTGTGGAGCTTATATGCGGAAGCGCTGCAATAGCGGCGGGCTGCTTCATATATTATCTCTTGATGATAGTGGCAAAGGGAATTACCGCGGAAGACATAAAAAGCCTGCCCAAGGGCGGCGTGATATTGAGGTACACGGCAAAAGTGCCGTTTATGGACAGGTTTTTGCCGGTGGACCGGTAAGTATGTTCTAGTATCTCTGCCTGTATTTTTTTCTGTTAACCCTCCGGGATATTTGCCTGAGGATTGTTCTTAGAATGATAAACCCGCTTGATACAAGAAGGATACCCATTATTACGCTGGAATACGGCTGCTCGCCATAGGCGGAAAGCCCGGGGGTTTCGAAAGTATCGACGGGCACTGCTTCCACCGTCATGTATGCGATTAAATTGACCTTGCCGAGAACCGTCCCTTTATACTTATATTCGACGTATCCCAGGATATCGCCTTTCTTAACCGGCGCTTCCACGTTTTTTTCCACATGTATCTCCGATTCAATATCCTGAATACCGGCGCCCAATGGGAGCGCGCATTTGAAATCCGTTTCTGTCGCCAGCGGCAGCAGGTTTTCTTCCGGGGCGGCTCCTTCTACGATTATTCTGTCAAGTATTTCTCCCGCCTCGGCAATAGTTTTAAGCGAGTAATTCTCAAAACCATACTGCAGAAGTTCCCTGGAATAACCATATATTTTGTTTGGCTGCATTACGTGCATTACAACGGCTATAAGCTCCATCCCGTCTTTTCCGACCGCCGCCGTTATAAGATTGTTGCCCGCTTCGGCAGTGTAGCCTGTTTTTATGCCTATGATCTCGCACTTATATTCCTCGCCATCCAATGTGTACGGGAATGTATTGTCATACCACAAAAACTGGTTGGTGTTGCGTAAAATGCCCCAGTCGTCGTGCTTGTCCGTGACAGGCATGTCATTGTAATATTCGGTTGAGACGATTTCCCTGAATTTTGGGATTGTCATTGCATACCGGGCAATCGTGGCCATGTCCCTTGGAGTTGAAAGGTGGGCGGCGTCCTCCTTTTCGGTGTCCTTGCCGGAGGGGTTGACGAAATTTGTATTGACGGCGCCCAATTCCGCGGCTTTTCGGTTCATCATTTCAATGAATTCGGCACGGGATGGCGCGACGTTTTCGGCTATGATGTTTGCCGCCTCGTTGGCTGATTTAATCAGCATGGCGTTTAGCATGTTCTCCAGCGTGAGGCCTTGTTCGCCGGCCATGATGCCTATGTTCATCCCGCCCCTTCCGATGTCGTATACGGCCTGCTGCGAGACTTCCATCTCCTGCTTCAGATTACCGTTCTCCAGCGCGATAATGGCTGTCATGATTTTGGTTGTGCTTGCAGGGCGGAGGCGCATGTCCGCGTGCTGCTCGGCAATGACGAGTCCGGTTTTTGAATCTATCAGGATATAAGGAATATCATCGGGTATGCTTATAGCCAGCGTCGGAACAGGAAACGCAAAGATAAGGATTATGGCGAAAATGAACACTATGCTTGCATACGTCTTCTTCATATGTACTCCAATAACAGCATTTAATCTTTTGAATCAATATGCATTATGTCCGGGAGATATGCAATTATGCACCCGGAATACCGCTTTTTATTTTAGCATTTTTTGCTGCCTGCTTCAAGCCCGCGCGCCGCGCTGTATGTTGCAGCCGTGTCCGCCGCCTTTCGCCATTGCCGATTTGAAGCCTGTTTTATCCGGGGAATATCCGTTTTAAGAAGATGCGCATGCCAATCTTTTGTATTTCGCGTGCTAATCTTTTGTATTTATAGTAGAATATTATATATGAATTATGACTGGGACAAGAGCAATTGAAAAATAGTAATAATAAAAGACCTTGACATTACATCGGGAGGATTTTTTACAAATGAATTTCAGAGTTTTTTTCAGAACGCTGTTCCTGGTCGCCTTGCTGGCGGCTGTCGCGTTTACGGTGTATGCCAATGTTGCAGGTCCGGACAAGCTTTCCGGTATCGAGCCGGAGACGGCGAAATTGGCGGATGACAACGGAATTGAAAGTAACGGAGATGAAATTGAAACAGGAAGCGGGGATCAACCGTGGAATGTGGCCGTGGATAACGGCGTTGATGGCGTGCATAATGAAGAAAGCGTAAGCCGCAGTTATGTCAAGGAGAATGTCAAAATAGTCGTAAGCGCGCTGGGCGACGTAGCATTGGGGCAGGATACCCGTTTCAATTATACAGATTCGTTTGGTTATGTTTATGAAAAAATAGGGGGAGACCCGGAGTATTTCTTCTCGGGCGTTGTCGACATACTTTCAGGGGATGACCTGACAATCGCAAATCTTGAAACGACACTGTACAACGGAAAAGATAACGAGAGAGCTGAAAAATACGACTACGGCAACAATTACTGGTTTAAGGGAAAGCCGGAGTATGCAAACATATTGAAAGCAACCAGCATTGAAGCGGTAACCCTTGCCAATAACCATACGTATGACTACGGTCCGGTAGGTTACGAAGCTACGAAAAAAGCCCTGGATGACGCGGGTATAAAGCATTTTGGGTATAGCGAAGCGCTTTACATGGAGATAAAAGGAATAAAGGTGGGCATAGCGGGATTCAACCAACTGGGCGAATACGAGCAGGGACTTGACATGGACGTATTCAAGCGGGAAGTTGAGGAAATGACGAAAAAGCTCAGGGGAGAATGCGACCTGGTCATTGTCAACTTCCATTGGGGGAAGGAATACAAATACCAGCCGGAAGCGCTGCAAAAGGAGCTTGCATACCTGGCAATCGATTCGGGCGCGGACCTTGTTATAGGCCACCATCCCCACGTATTGCAGCCGATAGAAGTATACAGGGGCAAGTATATAGCATACAGCCTGGGCAATTTCTGCTTTGGGGGAAATAAAAATCCCCCGGATTTCGATACGGCTATATTCAGCCAAACGTTTACCTTTGACTCCGACAACGTGCTGCAGCATATTTCCGAGCCGGTTATTGTCCCATGTTTACTGTCTTCGCGGAAAGACTATAATAACTATAAGCCCGTGGTTGTCACGGAGCCTGCGCAAAAGAAAAGAATTTACGAAAAACTGGACTTCATGGATTTCCTGAGCGAAGAAGAGAAAGCCGGGATCGCCGGCAAGACGGACATGGTAAGGGTTGACGCCCTTGACAAGAATATTGTGGTAGACTTAAAATATGCGACCTCCGACAATATAACAGGCAAGCCGGTTTACGAATCCAATACGGCATATCTCAGGAAAGGCACCGCGGAAAAGCTTAAGAAGGCAAACAGCATGCTGATGGAGCACGGGTTCAGGATAAAGATCTGGGATGCTTACAGGCGGCAGAAATACCAGCAGATACTGTATGAAAGCGCAGAAAACAAGTATTATTTCATGGATCCGAAGAAAGGTTCAAACCATACGAGGGGCGCCGCGGTGGATGTGACGCTGGTTGACAAGGACGGCAACGAAGCGGACATGCCCAGCGGCTTTGACGAGATGTCGGAAAAAGCCCACAGGACGTATGCGCATGCCACCCCCGAACAGAAGAAAAACGCGCTCCTGCTGGAAGAGATAATGAAGAGCTGCGGTTTCATTCCGCTTCAGAAGGAATGGTGGCATTTCGACGACAGCGAATGGAGGACCTATGATTTGCTGCCGGAATATCCCCCTGAAAAGTAATCCGGGATATACCCCTTGCAAGCAGTTGCGAGTAATAAAGCCGATGGGAGGATAAAAATGGAACGTTACGCATTGGAAGAATACATGGAAAAACTGCAGGAAAAAAAGCTTTTGCTGCGCCATAACTGCACGCGCGACGATGGCATAAAGACAATTTTGAATGTCACGTACGATTCGAACAAGACAATTCAAAATACGCTCTTTATTTGCAAAGGAGCGGGTTTTAAGGAATCATACCTCGATGACGCCATAAAAAGAGGCGCCATTGCTTATATAAGCGAGACTGATTACGGTAAAAGCATACCGTGCATATTGGTCGCCGACGCGAGAAAAGCGCTTGCGCACATGGCAGCCTTTTATTACGGCTATCCTGCCAGGAAGCTGAAACTGGTGGGCATTACGGGTACAAAGGGCAAATCCACCACGGCATATTATATAAAGTACATACTGGACGAGTATCTCAAGGATGACAAGAAGCCCGAGGCAGGGATAATTTCATCGATTGACACGTTTGACGGCGTGATAAAAAAGGAATCGCACCTGACAACCCCCGAATCGCTTGAACTCCAGATGCATTTCAATAATGCGGTGGAAAGCGGAATGCGGTACATGGTAATGGAAGCGTCGAGCCAGGCCCTGAAATACGGGCGCCTCCACGGTATCGAGTTTGACGTGGGCTTGTTTTTGAACATATCCGAAGACCATATCAGCCCGATAGAGCACAGCGACATGGATGATTACCTGGCAGCCAAGTTGTCCATGTTCCGCCAGTGCAAGGTATCCTGCGTGAACTTGGAATCCGACTGCTTGCCGGAAATATTGGAGGCAGCCGGAGATTCGGGCAGGGTTGTAACCTTCGGCATGCGCGAGGAAGCTGACATATATGGCTACAATATAAGGAAAAACGGGTTTGATACGCTGTTTAGCGTGAAATGCGACCGTTTTGACAGGGAATTCATGCTTACCATGCCCGGCCTGTTCAACGTGGAAAATGCCCTGGCCGCCATAGCGGCGGCGTATTCGCTGCGAATACCCGAGCAGTATATTTACATGGGCTTGCGAAAGGCGCGGTCCAGCGGGAGGATGGAGATTTTCACAAATAAGAACAGGGATAGGATTGTCATAGTTGATTATGCACATAACAAGCTAAGTTTCAGCAAGCTGTATGAAACGGTCGGAATGGAATTTCCGGGCATGAAGGTTGTTACGGTTTTCGGCTGCCCGGGAGGGAAGGCGCATGTACGAAGAAGAGATCTCGGGCTGCTTGCAGGCAGGCATTCGGATAAAGTCATTCTTACCGCGGAAGATCCGGGTCCTGAAAGCCCCAGGGAAATCAGCGAAGAAATTGCAACGTATGTACGCCTCAACAACAATAATTACGAGATTATAGACGACCGCGAGGAAGCCATAAAGGAATCCATCCTGTCATCCGAGCCGGGAACGGTCATACTGATTACGGGAAAGGGCGCGGAAACCCGCCAGAAATTCGGCAAAGAGTATGTGCCTGTGCCGTCCGACATTGAATTGACCGTGAAATACCTGGCCGAACTGGATTCAAAAGAGGAAGCAATACAATGAAAACAAATTCCCGCTGAGCCTTATTGTTGCTTGGCATTCCGCACTTATTCCGGAATACATTTCCGAGAAATTATTGCAATGAGGAATATTTTATATTATACTTTTAGTAATATTTTATTACCTGCTAATAGAACGAGGCGATAAAAATAACCCCGCCGGGGTATATGGTTATATAAATAACTACCTTGGAAAGAAGGAGTGTGTACAATGAATTATTTCCTGACGGAAGAACAACAAATGATCAAGGAACTGGCTGCAAAAATAGCAGATGAAAAAATCGCGCCGGTAGCTTTAAAGTACGACGAAGAAGGTACATTTCCCCGTGATATCCTGAAAATTCTTGCCGATTCGGATTTGTGCGGGGTCTATATTCCGGAAGAATACGGAGGACTGGGCGGCGGGGTATTTGAATTGTGTCTCGTTGTCGAGGAATTGAGCCGTGCATGCGGCGGAATTGCGGTAACATACGCGGTAAACGGGCTGGGAGCCTACCCGATTATCCTGTTTGGCAACGAGGAGCAGAAAAAGAAGTACCTGCCCGATATAGCTGCAGGAAGAAAATTCACGGCGTTTGGACTCACCGAGGCAAACGCGGGCAGCGACGCCGCCGGCATACAGACGACGGCAGTGCTTGACGGGGACGAATACGTCCTCAACGGGACAAAACAGTGGATAACAAACGGCGGAGAAGCCGATATTTATACGGTTATTGCATGCACCAACAGGAGCAAAGGCGCCCGTGGATTCTCAGCCTTTATCGTTGAGAAGGGTACTCCCGGCTTTTCCTTTGGCAAGGAGGAGAACAAAATGGGCATCAGGGCGTCATGCACAAGGGAGCTTATATTCGAAAACTGCAGGATACCCAAGGAAAACCTCCTGGCAAGGGAAGGAATGGGATTCATCGTGGCAATGAAGACCCTTGACAAGTCGAGGCCGGGCGTCGCGGCGCAAGCTCTTGGCATTGCCCAGGGCGCGTTTGATGAGGCGCTGAGATATTCAAAGCAGAGAGAGCAGTTCGGTCAGCCAATATCGTCATTCCAGGCAATCCAGCATATCCTGGCCGATATGGCAATCCAGATAGAAGCCGCGAGGGCCTTGGTCTACCAGACATGCCGTTACATAGACAGCGGCGCGAAGGAATATTCCAAGGAATCGGCAATGTGCAAGGTGTTTGCTTCAGATATCGCAATGAAGGTTACCACCGACGCGGTCCAGGTTCTTGGCGGTTACGGTTACATGAAGGAATATCCCGTGGAAAAAAGGATGCGGGATGCCAAGATTACCCAAATATATGAAGGAACAAACCAGATACAAAGAAATGTTATTGCGCTTGAACTTATAAAAGAATCTTCAAAGAAATGAAACAAGAAGCGAGCGAGGAGTGTTTTCATATTGAACATAGTAGTATGCGTAAAACAGGTTCCCGGAACCACGGAAGTGAAAATAAACAAGGAGACAAACACGATTATCCGCGAAGGCGTCGAAGCCGTAATAAATCCTTTTGACATGTATGCCGTTGAAGAAGGCCTGCGCATAAGGGAGAAGACGGGAGGCAAGGTAACTGTCATCAGCATGGGCATACCTTCCGTAGCTGAGCTTTTGAAGCAAACCATTGCCCTTGGCGCGGATGAAGCGGTTCTTTTAAGCGACCGCGCTTTTGCCGGCTCAGATACGCTGGCCACCGCCTATGCCCTTTCAATGGGTATCAGAAAGTTAGGCGGCGCGGACTTGATTATCTGCGGCAAGCAGGCCATCGACGGGGATACCGCCCAAGTGGGGCCAAGCCTTGCCGAAAAGCTGGGTTATCCCCACACTACTTGCGTAAGAAAGATTGAGGAAATAAGGGAAGGCTTTATCAGGTGCCAGAGAATGATCGAAGACGGGTACGAAATAATAGAAATGCCGCTCCCGGCTTTGATAACCGTTACAAAGGAGATAAACGAGCCCAGGCTGCCCTCGCTGAAGGGCATGATGAAGGCCAAAAAGGCCGAAATCAAGATTTTAACCGCCGAAGACATTAATGCGGATAAAGAGCTCTGCGGTTTGAAAGGCTCGCCTACCAAGGTTATTAAAACATTTGCGCCGGTATTTGAAACCAAGAGCGAAATGATAGAGGGAGATGCGGCCAAGCAGGCCGAAATACTGGCCGATAAGCTTTTATCGATGCAGTTTACCGTGTGCGGTTGAGATTATTACATTCGGAGGTTTCCCAAATGGCTGACATAAGAATTAACCTGGAAAAATGCATTGGATGCGGGATATGCATAAAAAGCTGTCCCTACAATGCTATAAAAGTAGTGGATAAAAAGGCCGTAATACTTGAAAATTGCGTCCTTTGCGGCGCATGCGTCTCTTCCTGCAAGTTTAAGGCCATTGAATTTGAAAAGGACGGAGAAAGTTCCACTGTCGACAAATCGGCTTACAAGGGAGTCTGGGTTTTTGGAGAGCAGAAAAACGGGGAAGTTTCGGCTGTTGTGCTTGAGTTGCTGGGAGAGGGCAGGAAACTGGCGGACCAGCTGGGAGTCAGCCTCGCTGCGGTACTCATGGGCGACAATGTGGAAACTACGGCAAGAAAGCTTGTATCATACGGGGCCGACGAGGTGTACCTGGTTGACGATCCTTCCCTGAATCATTTTAACGATGAATCATATGCCGATATATTTGTGCAGCTTATCACCAAATATAAACCTGAGATTGTTCTTATCGGGGCTACGACCTACGGGCGGTCCATTGCTCCAAGGGTAGCTTCCAGGCTGAACACCGGACTTACGGCGGATTGCACGAAGCTGGAAATTGACAAGGAAAAGAGATTGCTTGTCCAGACGCGTCCCGCGTTCGGGGGAAACCTGATGGCTACCATTATCTGTCCCGACCACAGGCCTCAAATGTGCACGGTGAGGCCCAAGGTTATGAAACCCATGGAACAGGACCTGTCAAGGATCGGGGAAATTATCCGGCCGGATATCGTTTTGCCAGTGGATGTAAAGGTAAAAGTCGTGGATGAGGTTACAACACTGTGTGAGAAAGTGAACCTTACGGAAGCCGATATCATAGTATCCGGAGGCAGAGGCCTGGGAGACCCTAAGAATTTCGAACTGGTGAAGGAACTGGCGAACGTGCTTGGGGGCGCTGTAGGAGCTTCCCGTGCGGTTGTCGATGCGGGCTGGATCGAGTACAGCCACCAGGTAGGCCAGACGGGGAAAACCGTCAGCCCGAAGGTATACTTTGCATGCGGAATATCAGGCGCAGTGCAGCACCTGGCCGGGATGTCCTCTTCCGATACGATAATTGCCATCAACAAGAATCCTGATGCTCCTATTTTCAATATAGCTACTTTCGGTATAGTCGGCGATGTGCTGGAGGTACTCCCGGCGTTGATAGCGGAATTCAAAAAGAGGCTCGGGTAGCCGGAGGCGCGATAGTTATGCTTGAGGAAGCAATGCTTGAAAAAAGGGTATGGGCCGTAGCAGGAGCCAACCAAAACCTGGAAAAGTTCGGGAACATGATATATAAAAAGCTGAAGGCGAAAGGATACGAAGTTTATGCCGTAAATCCCTTATATGATGAGGTTGACGGCGACCGGTGCTACA
Source organism: Bacillota bacterium (assembly GCA_050261495.1). GTDB lineage: Bacteria > Bacillota > Clostridia > Acetivibrionales > DTU013 > JBMNKL01. The sequence goes on along the minus strand of JBLNDI010000008.1, from coordinate 6,054 downwards.
AGGACCTGTCGTCGCTGCCCAGACTGCCGGAAGTTGTCAATATGGTCGTTTCGCCAAAAAGGGCAAAAGCGGTTATCGAAGAAGCGGCAAGGCTGGGTGTGAAATATATCTGGTTCCAACCGGGCACTTATGACGATGAAGTGTTGGAGTTGGCAAGGAAGCTTGGCTTGGAGACGGTACAGGCGTGTGTCTTGGTTGCGGCGAGGTAAATGCCTGCGCCGCTTTTTTATTCATTTCAAAAACCTGGTCTTTTTTCAACAAATCAATATAAAAATATGACTTAATTTGTTAATATAAATATATAAATTCGATCAGGGTTTCTATTGCTTTTATGCAGGTTATTTGCGATGACGGCTTAGAAACCGGAACATCAGAACAAGCAAAACATCCTCTTGGTATGGTCTAATTAAGGAGGGAAAACATTATGAAATTTACGGACGGATACTGGGTAACCAAGGAAGGCGTTAACATTGCGGCTCCCGTAGATATCAGGGATATCCAGGTTTCAGACGGAGTATTGAGGCTGTACGCCGCCACCATCCCGATCAGGCACAGGGGTAATACGCTGGGCGGGCCGATGCTGACTTTTGAATACAGTTCTCCGTTTCCCGATGTCATCGGCGTGAAGATCTGGCATTTCAAGGGCGTCCTTTCAAAGGGACCCGCATTCGAGTTGTACAGGCAGGTAGGGTTTAAACCGCAGATCGAGCAGGATGATGAGTCGATTATTTTCACATCAGGAAAACTGAGCATGAAAGTAAAGAAATTAGCCGGCTGGAAAGTTGATTTTTTGTACGACGGCAAGCGCATAACGGGCAATGCCCACAAGAACACCGCATATATAACGGTGGCGGGGCAAGGCGCGTACATGAGGGAGCAGCTGGATTTAGGCGTTGGCGAGTACATATATGGTTTGGGAGAAAGGTTTACGCCGTTTGTTAAAAACGGTCAGACGATCGATATATGGAACGAGGACGGGGGAACCTGCAGCGAGCTGGCGTATAAAAATATTCCGTTCTACCTATCCAGCAAGGGATACGGCGTATTTGCCAACCATCCCGAAAAAGTCTCGTATGAAGTTGGTTCCGAGAACGTGTCAAAAGTACAGTTCAGCGTGCCGGGCGAATACCTGGAGTATTATGTTATAGGCGGCGGCTCTCCAAAAGAAGCCCTTGCCAACTATACGCTGCTTACGGGCAGACCAGCGCTTCCGCCAGCATGGTCGTTCGGGCTTTGGCTTACTACTTCGTTTACGACAAGCTATGACGAGAAAACCGTTACAAGTTTTATCGACGGCATGGAAGAAAGGAATCTGCCGTTGCATGTATTCCATTTTGATTGTTTTTGGATGAAAGAGTTCCAGTGGTGTGATTTTACCTGGGACAAAGATGTTTTCCCGGACCCGGAGAGCATGTTGGCGCGCCTGAAAAGCAGGGGGCTTAAAATATGCGTATGGATCAACCCTTACATTGCGCAGAAGTCCAGGCTTTTTGACGAAGGAATGGAAAAGGGCTATCTTGTTAAAAGGCCTGACGGAAGCGTATGGCAATGGGATAGGTGGCAGGCAGGCATGGGCCTGGTGGATTTCACCAATCCCGATGCGGTCAAATGGTACCAGGGTGAACTGAAACGGCTTTTGGACATGGGCGTCGACTGCTTCAAAACCGATTTCGGGGAAAGGATTCCCACGGATGTCGTATACCATGACGGGTCAGACCCTGTAAAAATGCACAATTATTATACTAATTTGTATAACAAGGCTGTTTTCGAACTGCTTGAGGAATACCGGGGGAAAAACGAGGCCGTCCTGTTTGCGCGTTCGGCAACGGCAGGAGGGCAAAAGTTCCCCGTACATTGGGGAGGAGACTGTTCCGCGAACTACGATTCCATGGCCGAAACTCTCAGGGGCGGATTGTCGCTCTGCACGTCGGGATTCGGCTTCTGGAGCCACGATATAAGCGGTTTCGAAAGGACGGCTCCGCCGGATATATACAAACGCTGGACTGCATTCGGCCTGCTTTCTTCCCACAGCCGCCTCCATGGAAACGAGTCTTACAGGGTGCCGTGGCTGTTCGACGAAGAAGCCGTTGATGTGCTTAGATTTTTTACCAGGCTGAAATGCAGGTTGATGCCGTACCTGTATGCGGCTGCTTGTGAAGCGGCTCAAAAGGGAATCCCGGTAATGCGTGCAATGGTGCTGGAGTTTCCTGATGATCCCGGATGCCTGCAGCTTGACAGGCAATACATGCTTGGCGGCTCGCTCCTGGTCGCGCCTATTTTCAACGAGGAAGGCAAGGCGCAATATTACCTGCCGGAAGGCGCCTGGACCCATCTCCTTAACGGCGCGAAGGTGGAAGGAGGGTGCTGGAAGACCGAATACCATGATTATTTCAGCTTGCCGCTCATGGTAAGGGAGAATTCCATCATTGCAATGGGCAGTGAGGACAGCAGGCCTGATTACGATTATGCTTCCGGCGTGGAACTGCACCTGTTTGAACTGAAGGACGGGGCATCTGCCTCAACGGTGGTGTATAACCTCGGCGGCAAAGCTGAACTGGAATGCTCGGCGGCAAGGAACGGGAACACCATCACGCTGGAGGCCACAGGGGCAGGAAAGCCGTGGAAGGCTGTGCTCAGGGGTATCATGAGCGTAACTTCTGTTGAAGGGGCGTCGGTGGAAAAATCAAGCCAGGGCGTAGTGCTGGATCCTGAAAAAGGCGCGACGGTGATAAAAGCGGTTATATAAAAACAGATATATTTTTTGAAATACAAATTTATAATCCGTTTAAAAAGCCGGCGGCGGACCGATAGACCTAAGCTAATCAAAAAAAGCCGCTCTTGCATAATATGAATGCAAAGGATTTATGTGAAGGGTGGCTTTATACTGTATGGCAAATATTTATGTATATAATGACCGTACGGGCAGCATGGAGTATTATACCAGGGGCGAGGGGGATACTATGCCCTACAATATAGGAGGGACGCTGACCGTCGGCGAATTTAGGGGCAGTTCGCGCGCAAATACGTTGTGGACATCCAGGAGGGCAATGGAAGCGTTTAATATTACAAGGAGCGCCTGGGGACGCCCGATCTATGTCGGCTATGCTTTCAAGCGCATATGGGAAGGAGGACATGCCGCCATGTCGCAGCATTACGCGGGTGTTGCCTTTGACGTGGGCCAAAACCTGAACAGCGCGACAAGGGACCAGCTTCGCAACACGGCTGCGGCGACAGGCGTCTGGACATACGTGGAGCCGGCTTACCTGACGCCTACCTGGGTGCACTTTGACGCCAGGGAATCGCCCCCGGCTTGTGCCGCAGGCGGCTATCCGCTTGTGAGGTTCGGAAGCGTCGGGCAATATGTGCTTGTTTTGCAGGATGCATTGAACGCGCTTGGGTACACCGGCTCAGGGTTGGACGGGTATTTCGGGAGCGGGACCCGCGGCGCGGTAATCAGGTTCCAGCGCGACCAGGGGCTTGTCCAGGACGGTATTGTGGGCTGCAATACATGGGAGCGCCTTACAGAGCTTGCAGTCGGCATAGGGCGGACCCCGACCGTAGTCAACCCGTGATAACCAGGTTGGTTTAAAATTGGTACGAGGCAGGATGCTGGATGTAAGCTTCGGGCGATTCCAGCAAATATGCCTTTATTTTTTTCAGCTGCTTCTGATGTCATGCGTGTCATTTTCAGGCCAAATCCCCCATTCACGGCTGATTTGCTGTCATCCTGGCATGGCATGTGGCTTTTGTTTCTATAAAGGTTTACCGCAAGATGGCGAATTATGTCGATATATGTAGAAAAAACAGGTATAATATCAAACTATTGACACAAGGAATATTATAGAGTATAATAAAAATCATCATATTTATCCCAATATTATGTTGGAATATGCAAAAAAGATAAATATATGCAATTTATAAACTCTGAAATATATTAATCGTCGTTGGGCCGCGTTAATATATGATGATGTGATATTAAGTTGTTCCATAGTGCTTATCGAGCATTATAGGGCGAAGCTATGTCTACTAAAACCCAGAATATTCTCATAAGGAGTATATATGAGTAATTGGTATGTATTCCATGTGCAAACAGGTAGAGAGCAAACAGCCTGTAATTTCTTGAATAAACTATTTGACAAAACTGAATCTATAGCGTTTATTCCCCAAGTGGAGTTGATATTTAAAAACTCAAAGATATTACGTAAAGAGCTTAAACCGATGTTTCCCGGATATATTTTTACTGATTCGATATTAAGGGAAGAAAAATTTTTAGCTCAAGTATATAAGTATATTAGATTCTCAACATGCATTTTTGAATTGCTTGGTAGAAAAAATATTGATTTCATGAAATTGACTGATGATGAAAAGAGTTTTCTATTAAGTTTTTGTGATGATGACTACATTGCTGAAGAGTCTAAAGGGTTCATAATTGGTGATAAAATAATTGTCACTTCAGGACCACTAAAAGGCAGAGAAAGTATTATAAAGAGGATTGATAGGCACAAAAGGCGTGCAGAAATTGAAGTTACATTTCTTGGGGATAAGAGACGTGTAAGTGTTGCTTTGGAGGTTATATCAAAAGTACTTTCTTGATAAAGTAGTTCACTTATTTATGGCTATATATACAAATTAGGACTTGACTTTGAGAACTTACTATAAAAACTATGTATTAATGTAGGGGGAATTGAAATGAAATTAGATATAGCTCTAACCGACAGTATAGCATATGATTGTTTTGAAGGACTAATTGTAAGCTTTGCTGAATGGGAAAACAGGGACTATAGATTAGCACATGCTATAGCTTGGGATTTTACTGTTAATTATGAAATTAGAGAGGATCCCCCGGTGACTCTCAGTTTTCTGGGCCACCCAAGAGCATTAGAATTTGATTTGAAAAATATTATTGTGGAGTTAGCTGGAGTTATTTTAACTTTAACTCTAGTTTGGATAGTTTTTTATTAATGTTGAAAAAAGAATTATCGCAGCAACGACCAATTATTATTCGCATTGATTATTATTGGTGTCCATGGAATAAAGACGTTGATAATCAATTTCATAATCCAAAACATACCACATTGGTGATTGGATATGATGAAACAGGTCTTATTTGTCTTGACTATTCACCAAGATGTGATAGATGTATATTACCTTACGAGTATATTGAGAAAATTAGTGGATATTTTTTAATAAATACTTATGAGCCCATTTCTTGTTATAACTATCGTGATATACTTAATAGAAGTATTCAAACAATAGAAACTCATGATATATTCAATACTATGAGGAAATTTGGAAGGTTTATTCAGGAATCATTTAACCCAATTAAGGAGTTAGAGAACGTAGAAAATAATGCATATATACCAAAAGTTTGGCAACTTTCCCTTATTGCTGAAAGCAGGTGTCTGTATGCCAATACACTAAAAGCAATATACAAAAAGCATAACTTAGAACTCCTATTAACGATAGCAGAAAAATTGGAATCGACTAAGCCCATGTGGCTTGTTATTAAATCATTATTTGCGAAAATATATATTGAAAAAAATTTAGGTTTAAAAAAAAGAATAGCAGAAAAGGTTTTTAAAATTGCTGATTACGAGGAATCTATTTATAAGTGTTTGCTTGAAATAAGAGTCTGATTTGATCTGCTCTTAAACAAAAAGAAGGTTTCCTATCACTCGAATTTGAATTTACGCATATGGAGAAACCAACTGTGGCTGTGTGAAACTTTTTCTGTAAATTAACTTTCTATGATAATTTTCAATGGGGCTCGTAGGCCAGATTCTGGCTTACAAGCCCTTGGTAACAATATAGTGAAAAGCAAATGGCATGTCAAGAGCGCCCTCGAAGAAGGGCGTTTATTTACTCTTGATTGGCCATTTGATTTTTGCTATGGTAGCCTGCCTTCATACATGATAGATAGCTCCCCATAGACATTACCCCAATTCCTTATCGGCAAACTCCATTTTTTAACAACTTCAAATGTGGCCAAATATAGAGCTTTCAAAAGAGCAGTATCGCTTGGAAATACACTTCTTTTGCTGTTAAGACGGCGGT
>JBLNDI010000007.1:0-30506 GCA_050261495.1 Bacillota bacterium | reverse complement strand
ATATTCGTTTATCAAGGTTCATTTCGTCAATATGTATTTACTTTTGTCAGTCTCTCAAAGTTATTTTATCCCAATAATTAACATTTAGCTGGTTTTCCAGTTACTTTTCGAGAATATTCATTATCATATTGTGGACGCCTGTGTTTATTCCTCGCTGATTAAATCGTTCATATTATATATTCCCGGTTTTTTCACGTGTATGAATTCGGCGGCGCGAAGCGCTCCGGTTCCGAATATGTCTTTTGACATTGCCGTGTGTCTGATCTCAATAACTTCGTCGTTACCGGCAAATATAACGGAGTGTTCTCCTACAATTGTACCGCCCCGCACTGCATGTATGCCGATTTCATTCCTGCTCCTCTTCGTACGGCGTGAATGCCTGTCATATACGTATTTTTGCTTTTGGCGCAGTACGGAGTTGATTGAGTCGGCAATTTCGAGGGCGGTGCCGCTTGGAGCATCCAGCTTTTGATTGTGGTGTTTTTCAATAATCTCTATGTCGAAATTTTGTTCAACAAGCTTTGCCGTTTTCTTAACCAGGTCTATCAGCAGGTTGATTCCAAGCGACATGTTGGCGGAATAAAAAATGGGAATGGTTTTCGCGGCCTGCTCCAGCATTTTTTTCTGATCGCGGGATAAACCAGTTGTTGCTATAACGGCAGGTATTTTCTTTTCGACTGCAAAAGATATCAGTCCGTCGAAAGCGGCAGGACTTGAAAAGTCGATTATGACGTCAACTTTTACTTTGCAGTTATTAAGATCGGTGAAAACGGGATATGGATTCATGCCGCCGTCGGTTATATCATAGCCCGCGGCAATTTTAAGGTTGTCATGCCGCGAGCATAGCCTTGTGACTACCTGTCCCATTTTTCCGTTGCAGCCGCTTAATAATATGTTAATCAAGATCACACGTCCTATCTTTGAATATTATTGTTTTTATGTTATTGGATCAGTCCGTAATTTCTCATTGCCTTTATTAAAATTTCCCTGTTGGCGCCGGACATTTCAACCAGCGGCAGCCTGCACCTGCCGACATTCATGCCCATCAGGTTCATCGCTTCCTTTATTGGTATGGGACTGACTTCGATAAACAAGGCTCTTATCAATTCCAATGCTTTAAGCTGTATTTTCCTGCTTCCTTCGATATCGCCCTTCAGGTATTTTTCTACCAAGTCATGAGTATCACGCGGGATAATGTTGGCCATGACAGAGATAACCCCCTTGCCGCCGAGCGACATAATCGGCAGCACGAGACCGTCTTCACCCGAATAGACCGTGAAATCATCGCCGCAAAGGTTGATAACTTCTCCTGCCTGATTCAGGTTGCATTCCTTGATACCTACAATATTTTCAATCCGTGAAAGCTTTTGCAAGGTTTCCGGGTTGATATTGAGGTTGGTCCTGGAGGGGACATTATATAGTATCACGGGTATATTCAAGCTCTCCGCGATAAATTTAAAATGCTCGTACAAGCCTTGCTGCGTTGTTTTGTTGTAATAGGGAGTCACGCTCAGGATAGCGTCGGCGCCTACTTTCTCGGCTTCCTTGCTGAGACTCACCGCGTGGCGCGTGTCGTTGCTGCCCGTGCCTGCAATTACGGGAACCCTGCCGTTAACTTTTTTCACTGTGTATTCAATAACGGATATATGCTCTTCGTCCGGCATGGTCGACGCCTCGCCGGTGGTCCCGCAAATGATTATTGCATCGGTTTTTTCGCTGATTTGGAATTCAATCAGTTCTCCGAGTTTTTCAAAATCAACCCCGTCTTCCGTAAAAGGTGTAACTATGGCAACTCCCGAACCGGTAAAAACACACTTTTTCATACGAAAACATCCTTTCAGATTTTATTGAAAAAGCAAAAACAAAGCAATACGGACAGTATTCCGCCTACAGCCATCCCTCGGCTTTAAGCAGTTCGGCTGTAAGTACGCCTCCGCCTGCTGCTCCCCTGATGGTATTATGCGAGAGGCAGGTAAACTTGTAGTCAAAAATGTTGTCTTCACGAAGCCTGCCTACAGCAATACCCATACCGTTTTCCAGGTCCCTGTCAAGCCTTGACTGCGGCCTGTCGGGCTCGCTGAAATAAGTGATGAACCTGCCGGGAGCGCTGGGCAGCTTCAACTCCTGCGGCTTGCCCTTGAATTCCTTCCAGCGTTCAAGGATTTCGTCCTTCGAAGGTTTGTTCCTGAAAGATACGTATACCGCGGCCAAATGTCCGTCGGAAACCGGCACCCTGTAACACTGTGAAGATATGACGGGATGTTTCGCCGGAACGATTTTGTCTTCCTCGATGGTTCCCCATATTTTAAGCGGTTCTTTTTCACTCTTTTCCTCTTCGCCGCCAATATATGGGATAACGTTGTCCTTTATTTCCGGCCAATCATCAAATGTTTTGCCGGCGCCGGAAATTGCTTGGTATGTAGCCACCAGCATCTTTTCAGGGTAAAAATCCAATAGCGCATGAACAGGAGGCACATAGCTCTGAAGCGAACAATTGGACTTCACGACTATGAACCCTCTGCTTGTTCCAAGTCTTTTTCTCTGTTTTTCAATAATTGCTGCATGCCCCGCGTTTATTTCAGGTATAATCATTGGTACATCATCCGTAAATCTATGGGCTGAGTTGTTTGATACCACGGGTACTTCAGCGCGTGCATACTTTTCTTCAAGTTCACGTATCTCATCTTTTTTCATGTCGACGGCGCAAAAAACCATATCGACTTCATCCGCAAGCTTGTCGACTTCGTTTACGTTCCTGACAACGATGTCTTTAACGTTCGCAGGAATAGGAAGATTAATCTTCCAGCGGCCTTCAACCGCTTTTTCGTAAGGGAGGCCGGCAGATCTTTCGCTTGCTGCTATGGCGACGACTTCAAACCATGGATGATTTTCAAGAAGTGTAACGAAACGCTGTCCGACCATCCCGGTGCCGCCAAGTATACCTACCTTTAACTTTCTGCTCATTATAAAACCTCCTCGTTTTTAATTAAAAAATTAACTGTTGGTGGTGCACCAACAGTTCTTAAATACATTTTTATCCTTTCATCGAAAGGAATTTTGAACTGATAGCGCTCCATCAAATCAATTGATGACAGTTGCAACACTATTCGCGATTGCAACCAGGAAACAATCCTGCAGGAGATCGAATCCTTCGGCACTTCGCCCTTTCACGCCGCGTTCGCGGACCCTGCAGTCCTGAGCGTCGATACTGATGCGAAATGCGCCTCTATCGTTGTTTATTAATTTGTTTTAAATATAATAACACCGGTGCCGGCTATTGTCAAATGTTTTGTATCGCAGGCTTATGTTACAATTCGGTTAAAAAAATCTAATAAACGGTTAATATATCAATTTTGAAGGAATAAGTGCGATTCATGTCGAATAAATAAATATAAATATACATAATAATGGTTTATTTTACTAAATAGAAGGTGCTTCAATGAGGGGACGTTTTTACAAGACAGTTTTGACATTAATGATAGCAGCAGTTCTTATAGTATTTACACCGTCAATTTCATCCGGAAACGTTACGATTCCCGATACGATAAGGGTAGGGCTTTATTACAGGGACAATTCCGTGAATACGGCCCAGTCGATAGTGGACATATCTGCTGCTGCCGGCATCAAGCTGGGCTTTTCCAGGGATGGCCGTTTTACCGAAATATGCAGCGTGACTGGTTCTTCGGTTATTTACATAAGGAAGGACGCGTTCTATTACAATACCGGCAGCGGCCTGAAAGAGTACAATTCGGCTGAAACGCCGGCTTCAGGCGAAAAATACGGACCATACCATGTAAAAATAGGTGATAATTATCCCGAACAGGCAATCGCAGCCGCACTGGCGGAAGGATACAGGCAGCAGGGTATACCGGCCTATATAGCCTACGTTGATACGTGGCAGGTTTGGACGGGATCGTATACCAGCCAGCAAGCTGCACAACAGGGAATTGAAAAACTGAAACCGGTTTTGGGCGATATTGCGCTGACAGTTATACAACCCTCGCAGAGCAGGGTAGTTGCCGTTGACGCCAGGTACCAGCCGTTATGCATGTTCTCAAGCGCTTCTGCTTTCTTCCAGGCGAGACCTGCGCCTGAAAACGATCCTCCTGTATTAAAACTTAAAGGAAACCCGTACAGGGGGGCAATAGAAATCAAGAGGCTTGCGGAAAGCGACATGACCGTGATAAATGTTGTTACGATGCAGGAATACCTTTATGGAAATGTACCTCCCGAAATAGGAGGGAGATCTCCGGCCGAAGCAATAAAGGCCCAGGCGGTTGCGTCGAAGATGTATGCCATCAACAATTTGGGGAAACACGGAAAGACAGGCTTTGATATTTGCGCGACTGTCAGCTGCCAGGTATATAAAGGTTATGCCGCCGAGGTGCCGGAGTGCAATAAGGCGATTGACGAGGTAAAGGATAAAATCATTACATACAACGGCGAGCCCGCAAAGCATATTTACTATTTCGCGTCAGGCGGAGGGAGTACCGAGGACGTAAGGAATGTATGGGGCTCATCCTATCCCTACCTGGTAAGCGTTGAGGACAAATATGAGAGAATTTATACATGGACAAAAACGTTAAGAGCTTCGGATGTCAAGAAGATACTGCCGCAGCTTGGCAATATCCTGGGGATATCGATTACAAGGACGGCAAAAACAGGGCGCGTGACGGAGTTGGCAGTTATGGGCGCCAGCAGGGGCGAACCGGTATATTATAAAAATGAAAAGTGCCGGACGCTGTTTGGATTGGACAGCCAGCTTTATACTATTACAACCGACGCCGACGTTTATACCGCCTCAGTTGCATATCCTGAGGAAGTTAACAAGGCAGTGGCGTCAAATGCCACGGCCAGCACCGATAATTCCGTACCCGTACAGGGTGCTTCAGGAACCGGGCAAGACAATCCTTCCGGGGACAGTGCTGCTGCAAAAAGCCAGGCTGTACCCGCCTCAGGCCAGACAGGCGGCCAGGAAGCTGCCCGGGAAGCAGGCCAGACAACCGCCAATGAAGCAGCCAAGGCAGCCGGTCATGCATCCGGCCAGGAAACTGCCGCAATACCTCTTCCCGACAGTTCGGCGCCTGCAAGAACGCAGCTTGGCGGCAAAAAAGTTATTACCTCTTCCGGCGTGAAAACAATTAATAGCTCAAATAATAAAATTACACTGCTTGGAGCGAACGGAAAACTTAAGAAAGTTGCAGTAGTGCCCGAAACATACACATTCACGGGAAGAGGCTGGGGCCATGCGGTCGGCATGAGCCAGGAAGGCGCCATAGGCATGGCAAAAGCGGGCTTTACATACGACCAAATTTTGACGCACTATTTCCAGGGAACAAAAGTTGAATAGCAATGCTGGCAGGAAGTTACAAACAAGGGTTATTGAAAAATAGCCCTTTTATTTTGCGTCCAAGACCATGTGGGTGTGTCCCTGTATTGACCAACCCGGTTGAAACACAACCGGGGTTGACATTTTAAAAGGAATTAGCTATTTTTATTTTATTAATAAAGGAAGATGAGGAAAAGGCCATGAAACTAGTTTACCAGGGAAAAACAAAAGATGTTTATGAATTGGATGACGGAAACTACTTATTGAAGTTCAAGGATGACGTAACCGGGGTGGACGGCGTTTTCGATCCCGGGGCCAACACGGTCGGACTGAAAATTGAAGGAGCGGGAAGAGCCGGCCTGAGACTGACCGAATACTTTTATAAGAAATTAAACGAGTTGGGAATTCCCACGCATTTCATCAAGGCTGATGTTGAAGCAGGCACGATGACCGTGAAAAAAGCCTCGGTATTCGGACACGGATTGGAAGTCATCTGCCGTTACAGGGCTGCGGGAAGTTTTGTAAAAAGATACGGCAAATACATAAAGGAAGGGCAGCCACTGGACGCTTACGTGGAAGCAACGCTGAAAGATGACGCGCGGAATGACCCGCTGATTACCGAAGATGCCCTGGATATGCTGGGAATCCTGACAAAAGACGAGTATAAGGTTTTAAAAGACCTGACAAAAAAAATATCTGCCATTGTGAAGGATGAATTAGCTTCGAAGGGCTTGGAGTTGTACGATATTAAATTCGAGTTCGGAAGAATAGGCGAGGACAGGCATATAGCGCTGATTGACGAGATATCAGGCGGCAACATGCGAGCCTATAAAGACGGAAAATATATCGAGCCGTTGGAACTGGAAAAAATAATGCTTTCATAGCATAGGTAGGTGGGTCCCAGGACAAGCATCCTGCGGCATTTCTCCGCATAATGCCTTAGTTTGCGCCATGCCCATACATCCTGATCAGCTTTCGATTATACATTGGATGAAAAACAGGAGAAAAATGAAATTAAGCGATTTTTATTACGAACTGCCCAGTGAACTTATAGCGCAGGAGCCGGCCGCCCAAAGGAGCGGATCAAGGCTGCTGGTTCTTGACAAAAGCAGCGGAAAAATTGAACATAGAATCTTCGCCGATTTGGGGGAATACCTGCATGAGGGGGACTGCCTCGTTTTAAACGATACGCGGGTTATACCGGCCAGGCTCCTGGGAACAAGGGAAGATACCGGCGGCAGGATAGAATTTGTACTGTTAAAGAACCTGGGCGGAGATAACTGGGAAGTAATCCTCAAACCCGGAAAGAGAGCCAGGCCCGGATCACGGTTTGTTTTTGGCGGCGGAGAACTCAAGGCCGAGATAATGGATGTGGTCGAGGGAGGCAACAGGGTTGTCAGGTTTGAATATGACGGCATTTTCCAGGAAATCCTGGATAGGGTAGGCATTATCCCGTTGCCGCCTTATATTACGAAAAAGCTTGAAGACCCTGAAAGATACCAGACTGTATATTCCAGGCACAAGGGTTCAGCGGCCGCGCCGACTGCAGGATTGCACTTCAGTGAGGAAATGCTGGAGGATTTGGCGCGCAGGGGAATCAGGACCGCATATTTGACGCTTCATGTAGGATTGGGCACTTTCAGGCCGGTTAAAACAGAAAATATTGAAGAACATGTCATGCATGAGGAATACTATGCGATAGATGAGGAAGCAGCCGGGACAATCAACGATACGCGGGCTAAAGGCGGAAGAATCGTAGCCGTCGGGACTACCAGCTGCCGAGTCCTTGAAACCGTTGCTTCGGATGACGGTTATGTAAAACCGGGAGAAGGAATGACGGGTATTTTTATCTATCCAGGCTATCGTTTCAAGGCAATAGACGCACTGGTCACAAATTTCCACCTGCCGGAATCCACGCTGATAATGCTGGTAAGCGCATTTGCCGGAAGGGAAAAGATAATGGCCGCGTACCATGAAGCTATAAAAAGGCGGTACCGGTTTTTCAGCTTTGGAGACGCCATGCTGATTATTTGATATATTGCTGAATGATGCCCAAAAAGGGAGACGTGAATGGAAGCGATAAGATACGAACTTATAAAGAAATGCCGGCAAACCGGCGCAAGACTTGGCATAGTGCATACGCGGCATGGTTCTTTTGAAACGCCGGCTTTCATGCCCGTCGGAACGCAGGCAACGGTAAAGACCATGACTCCCGATGAATTGAAGGAAATCGGGGCTGAAATAATACTGGGCAACACCTACCATCTTTATATGCGGCCGGGAAGCGAACTGATAAGCGAGGCAGGCGGGCTGCACAGGTTCATGAACTGGGACAGGCCGATTTTGACCGATAGCGGCGGATACCAGGTTTTCAGCCTGAGCAGGCTTCGGGATATCAATGAGGAGGGCGTCACCTTCAGATCGCACATTGACGGCTCAAAGCATGTATTTACCCCGGAATTGGCGGTAAAAATCCAGAATGACCTCGGAGCCGACATTATTATGTCTTTTGACGAGTGCATTCCGTATCCATGCGAGTACAGCTATGCCAAAAAATCAGTTGAAAGGACGACGCGCTGGGCTGAGCGATGCAAGGCAGCCCATAAGAATACCGGTAACCAGGCCTTGTTTGGCATTGTGCAGGGTGGAGTATACGACAACCTCAGGGAACAAAGCGCAAAAGAACTTGTAAAACTGGACTTTCCCGGTTATTCAATAGGCGGGCTCAGTGTCGGGGAGCCCGCGGAGGACATGTACAAGATGCTGGAATGCACCATCCCGCTGCTGCCGGAAGACAGGCCAAGGTACCTGATGGGAGTGGGAAGCCCCGATTACCTGGTGGAAGGGGCCATCAGAGGCATCGACATGTTTGACTGCGTGCTGCCGACCAGGATTGGAAGGAACGGCACCATAATGACAAGCAGGGGCAGGATTATTGTTCGTGATGCGAAATACGCCAGGGATTTTTTGCCGCTCGACCCTGAATGCGGCTGCTACGTTTGCAAAAACTATACAAGGGCGTACATCAGGCATTTGCTGAAAGCAGGGGAAGTGTTGGGAATCCGCCTGACAACCTGGCACAACCTTGTATTTCTTTTGGACTTGATGAAAAAAGTAAGACAAGCTATAATGGAAGATAGACTTGGTGATTTCAGGAATGAATTCTTCGGAATGTATGGCTATAAATAATAAATTACGGATTAATAATACGATTATTAGGGTTAATAGTAACCTATAATAAAATAAAGACTTAGTGGAGGTAAATTATGCCGGCAGAACAAAGCGGAAATATTTTATTTACATTAGGGTACCTTGTGCTGTTTATTCTTATAATGTACCTGATGATATTCCTGCCCCAGAGAAAAAGGGAAAAGAAGGCAAAAGCAATGCTTGACGCCATGCAGGTAGGCAATACGGTCATTACGATAGGAGGAATTACAGGCAAAGTAATCAATATCAAGGATGACGAAGTAACGATTGAAACCGGCGTTGAAAGGGCAAAAATCAACCTGAAGAAATGGGCCATTAAAGAAGTTATAAAACCGGTCGAATCATAAGACAATTAATTTAGCCATGTAAAGGCAGTAATAATTTGAAACGTAAAACGCGGCTAAAATCCCATGGATGTGGCATCCATGGGATATTTTGTTCTATTCATGCAATTTAAGCAATAATTATATTGTATGATGCAAAAAAGTACGGGAGTTGATTGTATGCCAAGGATAATGACCATGAAAGCCAACCAGGGACAGGGTGAAAGCCTTAAACTCACAGCCCTCCTGAAGGGCCTGTTAATGTCATACATTATTACAATTCCTGCATTCATGCTGTTCGCCCTGATACTGGCGAATGTAAATTTCCCGCAGCGCCTGATTAATCCGGTGGTTGTTGTAATAACCGTAACCAGCGTATTGACGGCAGGTATTGTTGCCACAAGGGGAATCAGTGACAAGGGATGGCTGAACGGCGGCATAGTAGGCTTTATATACATGCTTATTTTGTACGTTGCAAGCAGCCTTGCTTATAAGAGCTTCAAAATCGACAAATATGTCATCACTATGACTATAATAGGCATATTGGCAGGGGCAATCGGCGGCATTGCAGGTATTAACACCAGAAAAACGGCAAAATACAAGCATGCGGGAAGGTAAATTTACCATATTAAAATAATCATTTTTTTGCTTTTTCCTTTTCGGAAGGGATGTATTCACTGGATTTGCTGGAATAATCCCTGTCGTTCAAATAGTTCAGCCAGGATGAAGTCCTGTACAGTTTCCAGTCGCAGGGAGGTATATAGCCGACCTTTAGCCTTTCCTGCGCGCCTGTTGCCTTATACAATTGATATGCTTTCACGTAAATGCACTTCATCTTTCCCGGGTAGACCTCGCACCACCCTTCGAAACTGCCCCCGCAAGCCCCGTTTCTTTGCTGCTTCGGACACTTTGACATGGGGCATATGAAGGCGATCTCATGCATGGCGCAGTCACCGCAAAAGAGGCATTCGTTTGTAACAGACTTTATTGCATATTCCAGCCATGTAAACGGCTTCTTTAAAAACGATTTGTCAATCAACCGGGCGATTGCCTTAACTAGCGGGAATAAAGGAGAACTCCTTCGGAAAAACAGGTCGTGAACCAGGCTTAATGCGAAAAACATAGGTGAGAAGCCGCCTGAATTTGTCAATGACATATCGTTGATAATATTTTCGTTGAGACCGTCCACCTTTTTAACATAGTAATAAAACCCGTCCTTCTGGGGGAAATTGAATTCATGAACAATATCTTTCCAGTTTGCGCTCAATTCCTCACCTTTTTCAATAATATGGCATACATCCCAATAATCAAGCCCGTGGCCGCTGATATTCACACCGTCATATCCCAGGCCCTTGAGAATAGCATAAAGCTTTGCGGACCTCAAAAGATAGACTTCCTTTTTATCCCCGTACTTGCTCTTTTCGGCTTCAAGCTCATTCAAAAGCTTCTCCGTAACTACGCATCCCGGTATCTTGTTATTGTACATGAGCTTTGCCGTGGAAGGAGTGAGATAAAAGATGTTGCCAATAAGGGGGACGTCGAGATTGTGGTCCTTCATATACTTTTTTAGCTCATCAAACTTCCTTGCATCATATCCCAGCTGTGTTATGATGAATCCGGCCCCGCTGCGCACTTTTTTATGCAGCTTGTAATACTGGTTCATGACCTCTGCCTCGTCCCTTTTAAAAGGCGATACCACCGCACCGGCGAAGAAATTTGTTGCCTGGAGCGTCATACGTCCTTTATAGGAAGGAATATCCTCGCCTTTGTTCATATGGTTTATTAGTTTAAGGGCATGGACGGCGTCAAGGTCGAAGACAGGCTTGGGTCTGCCGGTATATCCATCGGACGGGTAATCGCCGGTCATCACCAGCAGGTTTTGAACGCCGGACCTGGCCAGGGCGTAGAGTTCACTTTCTATATCGTTCCTGTTTTTATCCTTGCATGTAAAATGTATGATTGGCTCGATCCCAAAGCTTTTTGCTTCAACTGCAAGGGTATGGGCAAGAATGGCTGGTTTTCCACCAGGGTTGTCCGTAATGGTAATGCCGTTGATTCGTTGATCCTTTGCTGCGAGTTCTGCCATCTTCAAAACATGATCCTGCGACTTTTCCCAGGCTCCGCGCCCTGGCACAAGCTCCCAGGTGACTGATAGCACGTCGGGGTTCTGCAATGCTTGCTTAAAAGACAGCTTGGTGGATTGCACGGTTCTTTCCTCCTTTTTGCGCCAACTCGAGAAATGTATTTGCTCATATTTACCCGGCTCTTGCCCCCTGTAATCGTGTAAATTGTGGGAATGTAGAGTTATCAAAGGTTTGGGTATAAGCGGGTAGGGCGGCTTGTAATTTTGCACCAGGTTCCGTCACGGGCAGGCTGAATGTCTTTCCCACATCAACGCGGGCGCTTGTCATTACGGCGTCAAATTGCAAACTGCCCAATCCGTCGATTCATCTTTGCCTTGGCGACTCTTGCATATATTAGTTGCAGGCATTTGGGTGTTATGCTATAATATCAAGCGCAAACAAGAGCTAGAAATCAGCAGGAATAAAATGTATACGGGAAGAGGGGTACAAAATGAAGCATATAAAAACAATCAACAGGCCTTTGATAAGAAAAGACATCAAGAATGTTGGCTGCGGCGAATGCCAGGCGTCGTGCCAGTCAGCGTGCAAAACGAGTTGTACGGTGGCAAACCAGAAGTGCGAAAAGAAATAATTCGTGCAAGGAGTTGAAGCAATGGCAGCGGGGGGTCTCCTCTCGCTGTTTTATATGCGTGCATGCTTCGCGGGATGATAAGCTGATGATACACAGATTCAGGATACACAATAAAAACATAGTGCTTGATGTAAACAGCGGCGCAATCCATGTTATGGATGATATATCATATGAACTCTTGAGCGCTATGGAAGACAGGCTGCCGGAGGCTTTCGGAATTCCCGGGGATGCCGTTGCGGACGAGTTTGCCGGGAAATTTAGCCGGACAGAAGTTTTGGAAGCGTTTGGCGAATTAAAGCAATTGCATTCCGACGGATTACTTTTTTCGGATGATATTTATGAAGAGCATATCAGGGAGCACATGGCGGCAAGCAGGGATATGCCGGTGGTAAAGGCATTGTGCCTTCACGTTGTCCATGATTGCAACCTTAGATGCAGGTATTGTTTTGCGTCTACCGGCGATTTCGGGGCAAAAAGGTCGCTGATGCCCGTGGAAACCGCAAAAAAGGCAATTGACTTCCTGGTGGAAAAATCAGGTACCAGGCGCAACCTGGAGGTTGATTTTTTCGGCGGAGAGCCGCTGCTTAATTTTGATACGGTAAAGCAAACCGTATTATATGCCCGGGAAAAGCAGAAGGAAACAGGTAAGAATTTTAGGTTTACAATAACAACCAATGCTGTTTTGCTGAATGATGAAAATAAAAAATTCATTAATGAGAATATGGAAAATATCGTGCTCAGTATTGACGGCAGGCCTGAAACGAATGACAGGATGAGGCGCCGTACGGACGGCGGAGGAACATACCGGGACATATTGCCGAAAATCAAGGAGATGGCCGATTCGAGGGAACAAGATAATTATTATGTCAGGGGAACATTTACACGAAAAAACCTTGATTTTTCAAAGGACGTGCTTCACCTTGCGGATCTGGGGTTCAGGCAGATTTCCGTGGAACCTGTTGTTGCCGCAATGAACGGGGAGCTTGACATCAGGAATGAGGATTTGCCGGCATTGTTTGATGAATATGAAAATCTGGTCCTGGAATATGTAAATAGGCGAAAAGCTTCAAAGGGATTTAACTTTTTTCATTTCATGCTGGATACCGACAACGGACCCTGCGCGGTAAAAAGAGTCAAGGGATGCGGTTCTGGCGTTGAGTATCTTGCCGTTACGCCTGAAGGAGACCTGTACCCGTGCCATCAATTTGTAGGCGTGAAAGAGTTTAAAATGGGAAATGTTAATACCGGATACCATACAAACCTTGATATAATGAGCATGTTTGCAGGACGGAACATCTACTCGGTGCCCGAATGTATAAATTGCTGGGCCAAATTCTTCTGCAGCGGAGGATGCGCGGCTAATGACTGGCATTATAACGGGCGCGTGGACAGGCCGTACGGTATCGGCTGTGAACTGGAAAGAAAAAGAGTGGAATGCGCTATCTGGGCTAAAGTCATGGAGTCGGACTGTGCCGGTTGACTGATGCCAATTTGGCCAAACGGAAAGATGCCAGGAGGCGAGATGATTACCGTAAATGATATAAGTAATAATGAAGAAGTAAGGACATTCTTGCACATTGCGGAAACGCAAATGCGCGTACTGGGATACACCGAGCATTCATTCAGGCATGTGACTCTTGTGTCCAAAACTGCCGGAAGGATACTGGAACAGCTCGGACACCCGGAAAGAGAAGTTGAGTTGGCGAAAATTGCAGGTTATCTGCATGATATCGGGAATGCGGTAAACAGGAACGACCATGCCCATACCGGGGCAATCATGGCTTACCGGATACTTACGAAGATGGGTATGGACTACATGGATGCGACGGAAATCATGATGGCGATCGGGAATCACGACGAGCGTACCGGTACGGCCGTGAGCAATATTTCAGCCGCTTTGATACTGGCGGATAAATCGGATGTACATAGAAGCAGGGTTAGAAATACCGACATTGCGACATTTGACATTCATGACAGGGTTAACTATGCTGTTGAGGAATCCCGGGTTACAATCAACAAAGAGGAAAAGACGGCTGATTTGAACCTGAAAATCGATACGGCAATCTGCCCGGTCATGGATTATTTCGAAATATTCCTGGATCGAATGACCATGAACAGGAGAGCCGCGGACTTCCTCGGACTTCAATTCCAATTGTTCATCAACGGTTCCAGGCTTATTTGACAAGGCTTTAAAACGGGGCAATATGCCAAAGCCTTGTCGAAACGCTTTGCACACGCTTTTTGAAGGCAGTAATTAGTATTGACTCACTATAACTATAGATATATAATAACCTCATGCGGTTAAGAAAAAAGGAGGATTTTTACAGATGAGAGAACACAGCGGGCTGAAGCTTTTCCTGGTTTTTGCCCTGATTGCCGTGATGACTTACATTTGCTTCTTCGATAATTTATTCGGCATCCGGATACCGGGGGTCAATAATATTGTACCTGGTATTGACATTAACGGCGGAATCGACGCAATGCTTTATGCCGATGTCGAAGAAGGGCGAAAACCGACCCAGAAGGAGCTTGACACCGCCAAGATAATTATTGGCAAAAGGCTTGACAAGGAAGGTATCCTTGACAGGGATATAATAGTTGATTCAGAGGCAGGCAGAATTATCATAAGGATACCATGGGCTGAGGGACAGGAAGAATTCAGTCCTGACAAGACATTGGAGAAAATAGGGAGGACAGCCCTGCTGACATTTCAGGAAGTCGATGAGGACAAGGTCGACAGTAACAACAAATACCTTCCTACCGGAAAGATAATAATCCAGGGGACCGATGTTTTGGATGCGACGCCTGTAATGAATCCGGATACCGGAAGGATGATGGTCGATCTTGATTTAACAAGCGAGGCCAGAACAAAATTCGCGGATGCGACGAAACGTTTGATAGGAAAACCTATTGCAATTTTCATGGATGATGAATATATTTCCGCCCCTGTCGTGCAGGAGCATATTGTGGACGGTAACGCAGTGATTACGCTTGGAGGCGATAAAACAGACAGGGAGGCCGCAGCCGAAGCCAAGGAATTGGCCGATACGATAAGGGCAGGCGCCTTGCCGTTCAGGCTGGTGGCGAAACAGGTCAATGCAATAAGCCCGATGCTCGGCAAAGGAGCCCTTGACGTTACGATAGATGCATTTAAAGTGGCTTTTGTGCTGATATGCCTCTTTATGATTATTTACTACAGGCTTCCCGGATTGGTTGCATCCGTTGCGCTGTTTGCGCTTGCCATATTCACGTTGCTTTTTATATCCTGGCTTGGCATAACGCTCACATTGCCTGGACTTGCCGGCATAGTACTGTCGGTTGGAATGGGCGTCGACGCCAACGTTATCATATATGAAAGGATCAAGGAAGAGCTCCGTTCGGGCAAAACATTGCGCGCGGCAGTCGATCTCGGCTTCAAGCGTGCGTTTGCTGCAATTGTCGACGGTAATATAACAACGCTTATCACAGCCGTAATACTTTATATATTTGGTACCGGAACGATAATTTCATTTGCTTATACGTTGTTCATAGGAGTCGTACTCAGTTTCTTCACCGCAATAACGCTTACAAGGATTATGTTGGACTCGGTCACGAATTTTGATATAGCCAAAAAGCCCTGGCTGTATGGCGTATAAGGAGGCGCAGGCATGGTAGATTTGATGGGTAAAAAGAATTACTTTTTCGCGTTGTCAATACTTATATTGCTGGCAGGCGTTGTCGGTTATTTTATAAACGGTTTGCAGCTTGACATACAATTCCAGGGCGGGACCATAATGCAGATAGAAATGCCGGACGACACGTTTGATACGGAAAAAGCGGCCGATATCGTAATGGAAGCAATCGGCAAGAAAGCAATAGTGCAAAAGTCTTCCACGATAAACGTTGAAGACAGCGATGACAAGATTGATCTCATGGTGCTGAACATAGGAAGTCGTGACACGCTGAATGATGAAGAGCGTACAAAGGTTATTGAAGCATTGAGAGCGGAATTCAATATTGCCAAGGATGCAAGCGTAAACCTGCAAAGCGTTGAGCCGTTCATCGGGGATGAGATAAGGACCAAGGCTTTATATGCCGTATTATGTTCATCCATCCTGATAGTTCTTTACGTCTGGTGGAGGTTCAGGACGATGCACGGACTGTCGGCGGGAGTATGCGCCGTCGTTGCGCTGATTCATGACGTCATGGTGATGTTCACAGTTTATATTATTTTCAGGCTGCCGATCAACGAATCGTTTATAGCCGCCGCTTTAACAATCATCGGGTATTCAATAAACGACACTGTCGTAATATATGACAGGATAAGGGAAAATACAAAGCTGTTGAAGAAAATGCCTGTCCATGAACTGGTCAACAAGAGCGTGCTGCAATCTTTATCCAGGTCCATAAATACTTCAGTTACCACTATCATAAGCATTCTGACGCTCTTTATCTTCGCAGTGGCGTTTAATATCCAGTCCATCAGGGAATTCACTCTTCCGCTGGCTGCAGGAATCATAAGCGGCGTTTATTCGACCTTGTTCATAGCGAGCCCGCTTTACATGATGTGGCAGGAAGCAAAAATAAAAAGAAAAATATCGCACAAACCTGCAAAAGCGTGAATCTGTAAGAATATAACCCCGAAAAAACAGACAGGAGCCGGTACTTAGGTACCGGCTTTTAAAATATGGCGGGAAGATGTTTCAATTTTTTTGGATAGCATGGATCGCCGGATTAATTTTTAAATACGAAGTCTATTATGAGGCTGCCAATGATTGCTTCGGCTGCTATTACAAAGCTTGTTTTTACGATTTCCTTCGATACCATGTCAAAATATGAGTTATATGATAAAACCATATTATTAAGCAATACCATGACAGAACCTGTTGCAAACAACACGAGAAAGGCATATATCCCGTATTTTAACAAAGCCTTGGGAAGAGGCTTAATTTCGCTGAAAGCCGAAATTATTCTCTTTATATAATCAGTTCTGTTTGGTTGATTTGACTGCATTATTGTATGTTCCGCCTTTCAGGAAAAACATATTTTTAAAGATATATGTTTATGTTAACATAATATCGTAGTTGCATCAACTTATAATCTTTTCCAGTGTATTCGGCACAAGCTTATTACAGTGAAAATTGTTCAACGACAAAAACTACAAAATTTATTATTAAAGAATAACTTAATTGTAAAATTATATTATTTTATGTTAAAATACAACATAGAATTCGGTAAGAAGATTGGGAGATGCCATATGAAAAAAGTCTTCGTTAGCGTACATAATTGCAAGCCCGGAATGCGGGTGGCGGAAGACATTTATAATGAATATGGAGCTGTTATCATAGCGGAAAACATGATACTGGATGAGTTTATGATCGAACGCATCAGGAATCTTGATCTGGGGAAAATAAAGGTTTATGAAGATGCCGGTAATATGATAACCGCCGGCAACAAGGAGTTGTTCAATGCACAATACAATGCAAACGTGGACATGGTTAAAGACATTATTCGTGATATATCCGTGGGAAAAGAAGTAAGCGCTGAAAATGTCAACAAGGTGACAAACTCGATAATTGCCAGGATAAACGAGAACAGGGATATTGTCGACTGCATCAATGAAATGCGTACCGTCGACAAGTACCTGTATACCCATAGCATAAATGTTTCACTGCTGGTTATGCTTATCGGCAAATGGCTGAAATATGATTATAAAAGGATTAAATCATTGGTGACAGCAGGATTTTTGCATGATATCGGCAAAAGCAAAATATCCCCGGACATTTTAAATAAACCCGGCGCGCTTACCAGGGAAGAGTTTGAAGAAATAAAAAAACATCCTTCCTATGGCTACAAGATTGCCGAAAACATCCCGGGTCTTGACGACGATGCTTTAAAGGGCATACTTATGCATCACGAAAGGGAAGATGGCTCAGGATATCCTTTGGGCCTGAAATCCGAACAAATAAATGATTTTGCCAAGATAATCGCGGTTGCGGATATTTTCGACGCCATGACATCGGAAAAATCTTACAGGAGCAAAACATGTCCGATTGATGTGATTGAAATCATGGAAAAGGATTATTTCGGCGTCCTTGACCATAAGGTGGTTAATGTTTTCCTTAAGAACATCGCGTCATACTACATAGGGGATCTTGTAAAGCTCAGCAATGGCAGTATAGGCGAAATAGTTTACATAAATCCTTTCAACATTTCAAAGCCGATAGTAAAATCCAATGATTTGTATGTTGACCTTTCCATGGAAAAAAACTTACGGATAGTCGAACTTGTATGACGTCTTGAAAATACGCTGCAGCCTGAGAAAATATTTGCTAAAAGCAATGAAATTACGACAGTTTGTCCGGTAATAGACCACCGGATTTTTATTTTGCCGTCGAATAATGAAGGTTTACGATGAAACTAAACGAAACTTTTTTATGGGACAAGCCGGCCAAATAGGTTATAATATGCAGTGCATATTGTAAATCTGTGAGGAGGGTTAAATTTACCATGATCAGCAAATTTTTAGAGAAACGCGTGGAGATTGAGTGTGGTGAATCGGGATACCAGAAAGAAAATATATTGGAACTTGAATATTATCTCTTGGAAAGCGTGACTGACGCTGTTGATGATAATGGTGTTCATAAAACCTATGGGGTAGAGATTAAGAAAAAGCAACAGGGAGTTTTGGGAGAAAGCAGCCATTTCAAAAATGTATTCCCAAGCCGTGAAAAAACAATGAGCCTTGTGGAACTGCTGGCCGAACAGACGGTTACCCCTTCGACATTGGCGTATGTTATGGATGACCTTCTGGGTATGTAAAAATATGTTATTAAAATAATGTTTTTCCGAGGAAGGAAAAACGCTTTTGCTTGTAGAATATAATAAAACCGCATTGAAGCCTCATCATTTAAGCATCATTTTAGGCAGCGCTTGAGATGGGGCTTTATTAGTATGCAAGGCATGAGTTAATTAAGCTTTCTGCGGATAAAAAGTTGTTTAAAAAGAAGGATTATAAGTAAATGTGTCGAACAAAATAATAGAGTATTTATATAGATGCGAATTGAAGTAAATACTGGCCGGCAATACATATAGCAATAATATTGTGATATGGAAAAGTGTCCGCTTTTGTACAGATGAAGGAAGATGGGTGTTATCAGGTATTCAGATGATCTTGTTGAGGAAATTCGTATAAATAATGATATCGTAGATGTTGTTGCTGAATATGTGAGGCTCGAAAAGAGGGGTAAGAACTATTTCGGCCTCTGCCCATTCCATAGGGAAAAAACGCCTTCATTCAGTGTAGAGCCTACAAAGCAGATATTTTACTGTTTTGGATGCGGAAAAGGCGGAAACGTGTTTCACTTCATATCACTGATTGAAAACATCGATTACATGGAGTCCATAAAACTCCTTGCGGACAGGGCTAAAATCGTACTGCCCGAAACTAATGACGAAGCCGGGGCGGAAATAGCCAGGAAAAAGCAACAGGTAATGCGTGTAAATTTATTGGCGGCGAAATATTTTAATGAAATTTTAATAAAAAAAAAGAACGAATCAGCCTTAAATTACCTGAAAAAGAGGGGGATAACCGAGCAGACCGCCATGAAGTTCGGCATCGGTTATTCGGAAGAGGATTCGGAAGGGCTGTACCGTTACCTGAAAGCCAATGGAGCAAATGACGAGTTGATGATGCAAAGCGGGATATTTGTAAAAGGCAGGGACGGATGTTTGCTGAACCGGTTCAGGGGAAGGCTGATGTTTCCGATATTTGATGTAGTCGGCAGTGTGATCGGTTTCGGAGGAAGGGTTTTGGACGACTCGGTCCCCAAATATATAAATTCTCCGGAAACGATTGTGTATAATAAACGGAACCACCTGTACGCCCTTAATTTTGCGAAAAATACAGGCATCAGCAGGCTGGTTGTCGTGGAAGGATATATGGATGTTATATCGCTTTACCAAGAGGGAATTAATAATGCAGTAGCATCCCTGGGAACATCGCTGACGGAAAGACAGGGACGCTTGCTGAAAAAATACGCAGACGAGATAGTGATATCATACGACGCAGATACGGCAGGCCAGGCGGCAACATTAAGAGGACTTGAACTGCTTGACAGGATTGGGTGCAATGTCAGGGTGGTTGTCATCCCGGATGGAAAGGACCCTGACGAATATGTCCGGAAAAACGGGGCAGGAGGTTTCAACAAGCTGGTTGAAAACTCGATGCCGCTTGTTGATTATAAAATAAGGCTGCTCAGAAGCAAGCATGACCTGGCGTCACCGGAAGGCAGGCTGGCCTTTTTGAATAAAGCTGCCGACGTCCTGGCTAAAATCAACAACAGCATAGAACGGGAAATGTACATAAAAAAATTATCCGGGGAATATGAAATATCGGAAGAGGCAATGCTCTCTGAGGTATTGAGAAGGACAGGCAGCGAAGAAAGGAAAGATGCGGCGGCCAGGATTAACAAAATCGCCGTGAAAAAATCATCCGAGCCCGGCGATGATATTGAAAAAAAGATATTGCACGGAGAACGGTTTATAATATCGTTATTATGTACTGACAACAGTATATATAATACGGTAAAGGAGCACTTTAATGTTGATAAGTTTATCGGTGAAGAAAACCGGCGAATAGCAGGTATAATATATAAGAAGCTGGATGAAAGAAAAGAATTTTCGCCCGCGGAGCTTATGGATATCGTTTCAGGCGAGGAAACGGGCGAATTTGCAAGGATTTTGAGGGATGAATGCCATTGCGATGATAATCGCTCGGCAATTTGGGGAAAAATTAAGGATATGGAAATTTTGAAAACCGAAATGAGACGGAAACAGGTGCTGGAACTGTTGAAAGACAAAAGCGGACTGTCAGAAGGAGATGTAAAAAGCTTGATGCAGGAATTAAAAGGTTTGACAAATAAATTGAAAGATATAAAGAACAATAAAATATAAACGGAGAAAGGAGGGGCGATCGGTAAATATGAGCAATAATGAAGGTGGTAACGGCAACAGGAAGTCCATACTTAAGGAACTGGTTGAAAAAGGCAAGGCTAAAGGTATGCTAACCTATAAGGAAATAATGGATGCATTTGAGGAAGTTGAACTGGAGCCGGAGCAAATAGAGAAAATCTATGAAACCGTTGAGAATATGGGAATAGATGTAGTTGGCGATATAGACGTGGAAATGCAGGATTTGCAGAACGTGGAAGAAGAACTCGACCTTACGCTGCCGGAAGGAATCAGTATAGACGATCCTGTTCGAATGTACCTGAAGGAAATCGGAAAAGTGCCCCTGCTGACTGCTGATGAAGAAATTGAACTCGCCCGGAGAATGGAGAAAGGCGATAACGAGGCAAAAAGGAGATTGGCCGAGGCAAACCTGAGACTGGTGGTTAGCATAGCGAAAAGGTACGTCGGAAGAGGGATGCTTTTCCTGGATCTTATCCAGGAGGGGAATCTTGGCTTGATTAAAGCTGTTGAAAAGTTTGATTATAAGAAGGGATACAAGTTCAGCACCTATGCCACGTGGTGGATCAGGCAGGCAATTACGAGGGCTATTGCCGATCAGGCCAGGACTATCAGGATACCCGTTCACATGGTGGAAACCATTAACAAGCTGATAAGGGTATCGAGACAACTGCTCCAGGAACTGGGGAGGGATCCGACTCCTGAAGAAATAGCCAAGGAAATGAATATGTCGGTTGATAAAGTAAGAGAGATAATGAAGATATCGCAAGAACCGGTTTCGTTGGAAACACCGATTGGGGAAGAAGAGGACAGCCATCTTGGCGATTTCATTCCTGACGACGATGTGCCCGCACCGGCGGAAGCAGCTGCATTTACGCTGCTCAAGGAACAGTTGCTGGGCGTGCTTGATACGCTGACTGCGAGGGAGGAAAAAGTCCTTAGATTGCGTTTCGGACTTGATGACGGCAGAGCCAGGACGCTGGAGGAAGTTGGAAAGGAATTCAATGTAACAAGGGAGAGAATCAGGCAAATCGAAGCCAAGGCGCTTAGAAAGCTGAGGCATCCCAGCAGAAGCAAAAAGCTGAAGGATTACCTGGATTGATAGCAATTCAGGCGGCCATGCTATTATTACCTGTTATAAAACCTGTCCGGGATTGCAAAGATAGAATGTGGGGCATATAGCCTAAAAACCGTAATCCGGATAGGAGGTATATTATGGACAAAAGAATATCATCGGGTGATTTGCCCGAGGTCGAGTATACTACGTACGACAGGTTGTTAAGAGCCTGGGAGAACTCAATGGAGCTCGTAAGAGATTTTGAA
Source organism: Bacillota bacterium (assembly GCA_050261495.1). Taxonomy (GTDB): domain Bacteria; phylum Bacillota; class Clostridia; order Acetivibrionales; family DTU013; genus JBMNKL01. The sequence goes on along the minus strand of JBLNDI010000007.1, from coordinate 8,657 downwards.
ATGTATTCCAAGAGAATCGAAGATGAAAATTTAAAGCAGGTTTTCAAGGAATTTGCAGAAGACGAAGGAAAACATGCTTCAAAATTCAGAGAGCTTTTGCAGATATATCGAGATAGGCGATAAAAAAACAAGATTTCGTCAGATTGACACGGCTTATTTAAGTAAACTGAGTAAAATTTTTAATTTTTCTCTTGACCAAAGCTACAGGCGTAAGTATAATATAATTTGTTTCGTTCCTCAATAGCTCAGTTGGTAGAGCATGCGGCTGTTAACCGCAGGGTCGTAGGTTCGAGTCCTACTTGAGGAGCCAGGCAAAAACCTCGCAGACTTGAACAGCTGTGAGGTTTTTGTTTAATATAGGTCGGAAGGTATGCTGATGGACATTCAGGTAATAATATCTCCTCTTGTCGGAGGACTTATCGGTTTGGTAACAAACGGAATAGCAATAAGAATGCTGTTCAGGCCGCTAAACCCGGTATATATCGGGAAATTCAGGCTGCCGTTCACTCCCGGCCTTATTCCCAAGGAAAGGCCAAACCTGGCGAAAGCGATCGGCGACGTGATAAGCAGGGATTTGCTGGATGAAGATACGTTGAGAAACACGTTGTTATCCGATACGATGAAGAACCAAATATTCGCAAAAATTGACGAGATAGCTGCCAGGTACGGTGAAACCGGCGATACCGTGGAAACATTAATTAAAAAATATGTATCCGAAGATATAATGAGGGACAAGCTGAACTCTGCGGGGAAAACCTTTTCGCTTGCAATTGTGCAAAAAGCCGTAAAGCAGGACATAGGAAAAAGCATTGTTGATTTTGCCTGTGAAGAAATAATTTCCAAGACCAAACCCATACTCAGGACCCTGACCAAAAGCGCGCTAAACTCCGTGAAAGAACCTATCGCGAGAAAAATAAACGCAATGATCGAAGAAAAATCCTCGCCCGCCATTGACAAGTTTTTAACCGAACAAGCCGAAGAAATATTGCGGATGCCCGTAAGTGATATTATTGAAAAGCACCGGGACAAAATACCCGGTATAAAACAGTATGTATGGAAGACGTATGAAGATATAATAGCCAAAAAACTGGCCGGGGTATTGGAGACGGTCAATATTTCGGAAGTGGTTAGCAACAAGATCAACGAGCTTGACTTACAGGAACTGGAAAGAATAATAATGGTTTTAATGAAAAAAGAATTGAATGCCTTGATTTGGCTGGGCGGATTGCTCGGAATGATCATGGGGTTTATCGGCGTATTGGTGGAATCTATATAGAATAAAAATATGTCATATTTTAACCTTTTTTTAATGTGCCTGTGTTATAATAATTGATATTATGTTGTCAGGTTTAAGAAGTTTTTGTCTATTAAATACCTATTATAAAATTTGCCGGTGAACATAAAATAAATTCACCTCGGAAAATGCGAAGGATGTTTGAAGGGACGTATATTTATATGAAAGTATGCTGTTCAGCCAGGGCTATATCGGTATTTCTAATTTGCATATTCTTGTTGACAGGATGCGCCAGTATCAGGTCAATACTGCCCGGAGCGGAAAATCCGGGTACAGTGAATGGCGAAAATGAAGAAACTCAAATGGACACGTCACCTTCATATACTACGGAAGAGGCCGCCGTTTCGGAAGAAACCGCGGAAAATGACGTCGAAACCACGGAAATCCCGGGAGAAGAAAACCCGGAGGCTAATAACCCGCCGGAAGAGAAAACGCCTCCCAGGGTAAAGGCGCTTTACCTCACAGGCTGGACGGCCGGAGGCAAAAAAAATATCGAGCATTATATCGAATTGGCAAAAACTACTGAAATCAATTCATACGTGGTCGATATAAAGGATGACGACGGTTATGTCGGTTACAAGTCCGAGGTGGAGACTGTAAAAGAAAACGGCACATGGAAGGTAAAGTACGATCCTGATTACGTGCTGAAAGCTTTTCACGACAACGGCATATATATTATCGGCAGGCTCGTTGCTTTCAAGGATCCGGTATATTCGGTCAAAAGGGCGGACCTGGCCGTAAAGAACAAAAACGGGGGATTATGGAAAGACAGGGATGGCGCGACCTGGCTGAACCCATATAACAAGGAAAACTGGGAATACCTCATCAGTATTGCGAAGGAGGCTGTCGCCAAAGGTTTTGACGAGATCCAGTTCGACTATGTCCGTTTTCCGAGCGACGGGAAAAAGGCGAATATGGATTTTTCCGGGATTGAACAGGAAAAGTACGAAGCAATTAATGAATTCCTGGCATACGCCAAGGCGCAGATTCCTGAGGTGCCCATTTCAGCCGATATTTTCGCCATCACGCTCGAGAGCCCGGCGGATACGGAGGATATCGGGCAATACCTGGAATATATAGGCATGGATATAGATTATATCTCGCCGATGGCTTATCCTTCCCACTACGCGTACGGGCAGATTATAAACAAAATCAGGTTTGACGCTCCCGACCTGGATCCTTACGGGGTCGTATACAATACGCTGGTCAAGGGCAGGGACAGGATTGCGAAGGTGGAGGGCTACAAGGCCAAGGTAAGGCCGTATCTCCAGGCCTTTACCGCGAGCTGGCTGAAGCCCCGCGATGGTAAAAAGATGTACCAGAAATATGGAGTCGAGCAGATGAGGCAGCAGATCAAGGCTGTGTATGATGCAGGCTATGAAGAATGGATATTCTGGGATCCGAGCAACAAATACCCCGTAGAAGCGTTTGAAAAGGAGACGGGGGAGACACATGCCGCGGAATAAGCGCTGTTTACAGTTCCTTTATTTCATATTTCACATAATCCTTGCTTAAGGCGGAGCATATTTGTGCCGATATTTCAATAGGACTTATTTACTAAATTCATTTTTTTGCTTTCATATTGACCTTGTCCATGTAGAAATGATACAATATACAGTGCCAGGTAGTTATTTTTATACTAAATATAGTACATTCAAGGAGGCCATACGATGAACTTATCCGAGAATGCCGTGAGAGTCCTTGAAAAAAGGTATCTTGCCAAAGATGAAACTGGTACACTTCTTGAAACTCCTGAGGACATGTTCAAACGGGTAGCTAAAACGGTAGCTTCGGCGGATGCTCCTTTTTGCTCGGCTTCCCGGCTCAAATCCATCGAAAAAGAATTCTTCAACATGATGGCAAATCTTGAGTTTTTGCCAAATTCCCCGACTTTAATGAACGCGGGGCGGCCATTGGGACAATTGAGCGCATGTTTTGTGCTGCCAATTGAAGATACCATGGAGGGAATTTTTGATTCCATAAAAAACGCCGCATTGATTCATAAAAGCGGGGGAGGCACGGGCTTCAGCTTTTCCAGGCTCCGGCCCAAGGGCGCGACCGTTAATTCCACGGGAGGAGTGGCCAGCGGCCCGATCAGTTTTATGAAAGTGTTCAACGCCGCGACGGAAGCGGTCAAGCAGGGCGGAACCAGGAGGGGCGCCAACATGGGCATCCTCAGGGTCGATCATCCGGATATACGCGAATTTATAACCTGCAAGCAGGACAACAAGGATATAACCAATTTTAATATCAGCGTCGGCGTGACCGAGAAGTTCATGAATGCGGTAGAAAATGACCTTCCATATGACCTTATAGACCCGAGGACGGGGAATGCGGTCAAGCAGGAGAGCGCAAGAGAAATATTCGATATGATCGTGAACAATGCCTGGAATAACGGGGAGCCGGGGATAATATTCCTCGACAGGGTGAACAGGGACAATATCACGCCGGAGCTTGGGGAAATAGAAAGCACAAACCCGTGCGGCGAACAGCCGTTGCTTCCGTATGAAGCATGCAATCTCGGCTCCATAAACCTCAGCCTGATGGTTAAGGAAGCCGATGGCGGCATGGATGTTGATTATGACAGGCTGGGCAGGGTAGTGAGGAAAGCGGTTCATTTCCTTGACAATGTTATTGACGTAAACCGTTACCCGCTTCCACAAATAGATGAAATGGCAAGGGGCACACGAAAGATAGGCCTCGGCGTCATGGGATGGGCGGATCTGCTTTGCAAGCTGAGGATACCGTATAATACTGACAAGGCCATAAAGTTGGCTGAGAAAGTAATGCGCTTCATCCAGGACGAGGCGAGGCAGGCTTCCGTTGAACTGGCGGAGAAAAAAGGCGTATTCCCGTTCTTTGAAAAGAGCATTTACAAGGACCTGGGAGTCAGGGTAAGGAATGCCACCACGACAACGATTGCGCCGACAGGCACATTGAGTATCATTGCCAACTGTTCCAGCGGCATCGAACCGCTGTTTGCCATCTCGTACATAAGGAACGTCATGGACAACGATGAACTGGTTGAAGTCAACCCCGTGTTTAAAGAACTGGCAATAGCGGAGGGATTTTACTCCGAGGATTTAATGAAGCGGATTGCGAAAAAAGGCTCGATTAAAGATTTCCCGGAAATACCCGAAAGCGTGCGGGAAGTATTTGTCACGGCGCATGACATTACCCCGGAATGGCATGTGAAGATGCAGGCTTCGTTCCAGAAGTATACCGACAACGCGGTTTCAAAAACTGTAAACCTTAGAAGGGAAGCAACGAAGGAAGATGTCAGGGCGGTCTTTGAACTGGCTTACAAGACGTGCTGCAAGGGAGTCACGATTTACAGGGACGGAAGCCGCGAAAGCCAGGTGCTGAATATCGGCGCCGTCAACGGCAAGGAAGGCGCGGAAAATAATGCAGGACAGGGAAGTACGGCGGCCGGACAGGTAAAAGTATCTCCCAGGCCAAGGCCGAACATCACTACCGGATTTACGGAAAAAGTCAGGATCGGTTGCGGGAACCTTTACATAACTGTAAACTATGATGAACTGGGAATCTGCGAGGTATTTACCAACACGGGCCGCGCGGGAGGCTGCCCGTCGCAGTCCGAGGCGACCAGCCGTCTTGTGTCCATCGCGTTGAGGTCGGGTATCGACGCGAAATCTATCGTCGAGCAGCTGAAAGGTATCAGGTGCCCGTCCACGATAAGGCAAAAAGACCTTAAAGTATTATCCTGCCCTGATGCGATTGGACGCTTGATTGAAAAGGTGCTGAAGCTGCAGAACGGCAATGGAAATAGCAATGGGAACGGCCACGACAAGGGAGAAGATGATGACGACAGGTTTAATTATATTCCCAGGCCGACCGCGATAACCACCGAGTATTCCGGCGATCTGCTCAGCATGACTCATTGCCCGGAGTGCAGGAAACCCGTGGAGCACGAAGGCGGATGCGTCATATGCAGGTATTGCGGCTTTAGCAAGTGCGGGTGAAAATTTAGCATAAATTTGGCATAATTTTAAATTATATTCTCAATTCTCCCGAAAGAGTAGGGTGAAGATAAATTCATTCTACTTTTTCTGCTTTCTTATTATTTGCGGAATTGGTATATTTGGTATAGAAAAAAGTTAATACAGTTTATATTATTGTGTGAGGTCAGTATGAAAAACCTAAAGAGGCTTGTAAAGTATGCAAGGCCATATTGGGGGCTTCTTGTCATCTCCGGCTCGAGCATCCTGGCAATTACCCTGTTGAACCTGGCAAGTCCGTGGCTGATTACCAGGCTGGTGGAAACATTATCGGGCGGCTTTACCGAAGCGTACATGGGGACGGTCAGGGATATCGCCCTCCTGCTTGCAGGCACGTATATCCTTAAAGTATTGTTCAGGTTCCTCAACAATTACATGGGCCACAAGGCGGCATGGAACCTTGTCGCGGACATGAGGACGATGGTATATGACCATCTTCAGAAACTGTCCCTGCGCTACTACCAGGACAAGCAAACCGGGCAGCTGATGTCACGGGCTGTGAATGATACCGCGACATTTGAGCTTCTCATCGCGCACGCGGTGCCTGAACTGTTTACAAATATCCTGATTGTCGCCGGGGTCGCGATAATCCTTTTTTGCAAGAATGTCCACCTGGCGATGCTGACAATGGTGCCGATCCCGTTCCTGCTGTATGGAAGCTGGGTGTTTATAAAAAAGGTCAGGCCAAACTTCCGCGTAGCACAGAGGAACCTCGCGGAATTGAACGCCACGCTGCAGGATAACATATCGGGCATGAAAGAAATCCAGATATTCAACCAGCAGCCGAGGGAGAAAATGCATGTAAAAAGAAAAGCGGAAAGCTATGCTTCCGCCATTCTGCACGCACTGAAGCTGAGCGCCATATTTCACCCGACGGTTGAAGCTATAAGTTCTTCCGGCACGGTGATTGTTGTTTACTTCGGAAGCCGGCTGGCATTGGGCGGCAGCATTTCGATTCCTGACATAGTGGGATTCCTGCTTTACCTGAATTTATTCTACCAGCCCGTCAGCGCGCTGGCCAGGGTGATAGAAGACCTGCAGCAGGCTATTGCCGGGGCCGACAGGGTTTTTGAAGTGCTTGACACGGAGCCTGATATTGCCGATACCCCGGGAGCCGTGGAAATCACGTCCAGCAAGGGCGATATTGTGTTTGAAGACGTCAGTTTTGGCTACCTGGATTCAACGCCGGTGCTTAAGAACATCAGCTTTCATGCTGCGCCCGGGAGAATGATCGCGCTGGTGGGACCCACGGGAGTGGGTAAAACCACGATTATCAGCCTGATAGCACGCTTTTATGACCCGGTATCGGGACGAATACTGCTCGACGGAAGGGATTTGAGGGAGATAACGCTTACATCCCTCAGGAACCAGATTAGCATTGTGCTCCAGGATATATTCCTCTTCAACGGCACGGTGGCTGAAAATATCGCTTACGGGTGCAAGAAGGCTTCCATGGAGGAAATAATACAGGCTGCGAAAACAGCCAGGGCGCATGAATTCATTGTCGAAATGCCCGAAGGGTACGATACCGTAATCGGCGAGAGGGGCGTAAAGCTGTCCGGAGGCCAGAAACAACGCCTGTCCATCGCCAGGGCGGTGCTTCGCAACACCCCGATACTCATACTTGACGAGGCAACGGCCGCTGTCGATGTTGAGACCGAATCCCGGATACAGCAGGCTATACAGGAACTGGCCAAAGACCGGACAATTATAGTGGTGGCGCACAGGCTTTCCACGATAAAACGCGCCGATACGATCCTTGTAATACATGAAGGAAGAATCGTCGAGTCCGGAAACCATTCGGAACTGCTTGCGCATAACGGCATGTACAGGCAATTGTACGAACTGCAATTCAAGGACCAGGCGTTGTACGATTAGCCGGTTCAAGGCTGCTGTTTCGGCCATGGGACGCAAATGTAAGGTAACTGAATCAATTTGTTGAAAAAATGTGGAACCTTGTATTAAAAATAGTAGTCTAACTAGTGTTTGCATAAAGGAGCTTGATCAAGGTTTGGAAAACATAATTGAGTTGAGGAACTTGAGAAAAGTCTACAGGGTAGGGGACGAGAAGGTTGTCGCACTGGACAATGTGAGCCTCGACATACCGAAAGGCGAATTCTGCTGCTTGCTGGGCACGTCCGGCTCGGGCAAGTCAACGCTTTTGAACCTGATGGCCGGGCTTGAAAAGCCAACGAAGGGAACCATCAGGATCAAAGGGAAAGCAATAGAGAAAATGTCGGAGAAGCAGCTTGCGAAATTCCGCCAGGAACACCTGGGATTCGTGTTCCAGTCGTACAATTTGCTTCCCATGCTTACCGCTCTTGAAAATGTCGGTTTGCCTCTCACCTTTAAAGGAGTTCCCAAGTCCCAGAGGGATAAAAGGGCAATGGAAATGTTGAAGGCTGTCGGCCTGGCAACGCATTACAAGCACAAGCCTTCCCAGATGAGCGGCGGCCAGCAGCAAAGGGTGGGTATAGCCAGGGCTTTTGTCACGATGCCTGAAATCGTTTTCGCCGATGAACCGACGGGCAACCTGGATTCCAAAACAACCAAGGAGGTCATGGACCTCATTACAAAGATAGCCAGGCAAAACAACCAGACGCTCGTCATAGTGACGCACGACATGCAGATAGCCTCGTACGCCGATAGGATCGTCCATATACTGGACGGTAATATAGAAAAAATAGACATTATAAATAAAGCCGGGAGGTTTTCCAATGAAGAGGTTGACGGTAGCATTGACAATATTGGCGCTGTGCCTGCAGGTGTTTAGCGGGATCGCAGTTTATGGCGCGGGTGAGGAGAATAGGATAGAAATAACAATTAATGCTCAAAATCCCACAAGCGGCATAGAAAAAGGAGATTCATTGTATATAATATTAAGTTGCAAGAATAAAGAAACAGAAGAGATCACGGATCTTAAAGCAGAAGTATTGCCGAATTCAAGTTTTTCTCCACAGGTTGAGGGACCGGTAGAATTACTTGATGTTTTACCGGCAGACGGAAACTTTCATGATACACCAAGAATTATAGATTTAGTGTATTTAGGCACAGGTATTGGACTCACTTTGGAGCTGAGTTATAAAGTTAACGGAGTAACTGTAACAGAAACGGAAAAGTTAAATTTAGCAGGTTTGGTTGAATCAGAACCTCCAAGCTTGGAAGGTCCCCCCTCGTCGTCGCCGGATACCTCGAAATACATCCCGAAGCTTGGCACGACCATTGGCAACCGTATACCGACAATCACTGCCGGCTGTTCCGCGACGATGACATCCCCGGTAAAAAACGACAGCATATACCAGGCCAGGAACATAACCGTGACATTGAAAATGGCTGATGAAACA
>JBLNDI010000006.1:0-13954 GCA_050261495.1 Bacillota bacterium | reverse complement strand
TTTGTTGTATAATATTATTCACAAGAGACCCTCCTTGGTATTTATAGAGTTTAGCGACTAATATTTTACCAAAAAGAGTGGTCTCTTGCTATTTTTTATCCTAGAACAATTTTACGCTAAGAACAGGCGGGCATAAGGCAGAGAACGGTTCTATGTCTTAATTTCAAGCCTGGCCCCTGATAAGGCTGTCGATTTTCTTTTTCAGGTTTTGCAAATCACGGCTGATGTACTTTGTATTGATAAGGAATTTATGGTTCATGACGGTTATCACAATGCAGTCTTCCCTGTTGTCCACGGATGCGAGCGCAACGCCCTCGCGACCCGATACCAGGTAATTGGTGGAGCAATCCACCATAAGAATGCCTGCGGCCAGCAAAACGGCCAGCAACAACAACGCAGTAAAATAGCGCTTCCGCGCCATCCTTTTTTGCCTGTACTTCTCGACCCTGCTCAACTTTGCTCCCCTACCGTTGCAGCTTCTTTAAGATGAATTTCATAAGCTTCCATTATTATGAACTATTTTATTATTTCCCTTCCATCATTACATCATTCAGTACCTCTGCAAGATATTTCGTACTCTCAAGGCATTCCGACAGGAGGTTGCCGTCCCCGCCAATCTCCACAAGGATAGCCTGGTTTGATATCTGCTGGTTGTACCGCTTTCCCACAACCCATACGGGTCTTGCAAGGCCGGGATATTTCTCATTCAGCTTCTGCTGCAGCCTGAGGACAAACTTAAGGTTTTCCTTCCACTCGGGATGCGGCAGTATTCCGTCGGTGCCAACCACAAACATGATTTGGGCGGCGTTTTTGCCGTTTATTTTTTTAGTCAGGCGGAGCTTTGGCTTGCTTTCAGCCGAAGCGTCCCTGTGCACGTCGATAAACACCTTGATTGAAGGATGGCTCTTCTTATAGCTGTTAAGCGTATCGATTGAAACACCATAAGCGGCATTACGTACCTTGTCATGCACCGTGCCGTTGTGAAGCGTCTCGATTCCGTATTTTTTCAAGTGCCGCGCCAGTTCTTCCCCAACCCTGACCACGTTGTACCTGGGGTCGCTGTTAAAACTCGGCACGCCTTTCTTGCCCAAATCGGATTCTTTCAGAACATAACTTTCGGACGTATGGGTGTGATACACCAGGACCTTCGGCCCTTTCCTTGAAAAATCAAGCTTAATAGGCTCTCTGAGCAGCTTTTCAATATCAATCTTGTAATTTGTAAAATTCTTGACTACTATTTTGTCAGCAGCAACAGTATCGCTTTTTCCTTCGTCATCCTCTTCCTCCACCTCGTAAGCTATGCTGCTGATCGGCTGGAGAGGGTCTGTGGGCGTCTCGCCGCTGCCGGCTTGCAGACTGCTTTCCGCCGGCTTGCCGCTTTCCGTTCCGCTGCCGGCACCGCCCTGTTTACCCGCTTGATCGGCCCCGCCGCCAGGCTGCCCGTCTTCGCGCATGCTCCCTTTTCCTTCCCCGGCTGCCCCATCCCCGGTTTTTTCACTTGCATCCTGGCCTTTCCCTGTATTTGCACCGGTACCGGAACCATCGGCGTAACCTTTGTCGCCCGCGCCCACAGCATCATTCCCCGGACTGTTGCCCGCTGCCGCATTATCCAAGTCCCCGCCCGGCTGCCGTACGCCGCTTTTTCCCGCGTTTTCGGGGTCACCTGCGGCGCTTTCTCCCGCCCGGTTGTCCGCACCTGGACCATCCTGCTCTTCAACATTATCACCGTACATCTTTTCTTGCCGGTATACCCTGTTGTAATACTCCATAAAAACAGGAGATTGAATATTCAAGATGGTAACGGGAGATTCCAGGTCAAAACCGAATATCCCGGTAAAAAGCGCCTTTATTTCCCCTCCTACGGAAACGCTAGATTTCCCGCTGTTATAAACCGTCTCGATAATCGGAAAAGAAATGTCAATCGTATTCTTGAAATTATCCGTCTCGATCCTTTCAACAATATTTATATCAAGCTTGTACCACGCATTTCCAAACTGAATGCCCACCATCGCCGCCGCTATAAACGCCAGCAGGATCATCAGCGCGTCGGCAAGCCTTGCAATATGCTTCTCATAAACATTTTTCCCACGTTTAATTTCCATTTCTCCTCCAGCCTGCCGCCTGGCGGCAGTTTTATCAGTTGATTTTGTTTGCGCATGTCATTCATAGAGGCGTAGGATATCTTTCTGCCTCGTCATATAAAATCATATTCTTTATTCCTGGCACAATATGACAAGCCAAAAGAATATAAATAATTTTAATAACTTGCTAAGCCCGCGTATTGCGGATATAATTGAAATGTCCGGCTGAAAAAATAAAGACTGAAAGGTGCTATGTATGTCCATACAAATTTACTTCATGATTGGTGTTATTGTAGCGTTCAGTATTTTTGCATTTGCAATGAGCATGTCGATTAAAAGATACGACGCAAGAATGGCAAAAGCCAGGAAAAAACGCAGGCGCAGGTAATTTCGTTGCAGCCTGGGCGCCGCAGCATATATATCGCAGTCTAATACGGCAGCTTACGTACCGCAGCTTATGTGCCGCAGCTAACGCACCGCAGCTTTATGCACGCCGTTTAAATGCCGCATCTTATGTATCGCAGCTTATGTACCCAGCATATGAGCCTCAGCCCAAGTACCGCAGCTTACACGTATCTTTCACCGGGCAACGCGCAATTTCCTGCCATGTTATCCATATTTCCGGTTTTTCCCATATTTTCGAAAGCACCCGAGAGCATCAGCTTAATCCTGTTGAGCTGGTTTACCTCGCTGGCGCCGGGGTCGTAATCCACCGGCACGATATTTGCCTGCGGGAATTTCTTCTTCAGGGCTTTTATCATTCCCTTTCCGGTAATATGGTTCGGCAGGCAGGCAAACGGCTGCATGCAGATGATATTTGCAGTGCCTTCCCCGATCAATTCGATCATTTCTGCGGTAAGTAACCAGCCTTCGCCTGTGCAGTTGCCCAGCGACAGCACCTCAGAGGCGCTCTTTGCGAGTTCGTATATATTATGCGGCGGGGTGAACCTTTTGCTTTTCGCCAGTTCCTTTTTCATATGCCCCCGGTAAAACTCCATAACCGCTATGGCAAGCTTTGAAACCACCTTGTTTGAGAATTTGCCCGAAAGATACCTGCGCCTGAAAATTCCGCCATAGGCACAGTACTGCAAAAAATCGATCAAGCCCGGCATCACCGCTTCGGCTCCTTCTTTTTCCACTACGGCCACAACATTGTTATTGGCTGTGGGATGAAACTTGACAAGTATCTCGCCAACCAGGCCGACTCGCGATTTCCTGGTTTCCACCACCTCGATGCGGTCAAAATCAGCCACTATCTGCCTGACATTTCGCCTGAATTCTCCGTGTTTTCCATTTCTGACCGATTCCCTGCACCGCTCGGCCCATTTTTCATAAAGCAAATCAGCCGAACCCTTTATCTTTTCATAAGGCCTGACCCTGTACAGGACTTTCATCAGCAAGTCCCCGTACACCAGCGCGATCAATGCCTTGTTAACCAGGCCCGGCGTTATTTTAAACCCGGGATTTTTTTCAATGCCAAGGGCATTCAGCGAAATTACCGGTACATGCCCGAACCCGGCGTCTTTCAAAGCTTTCCTGATAAATCCGATATAATTGGTAGCCCTGCAGCCGCCCCCCGTCTGGGTGATTATCAGCGAAGTGTTGTAAATGTCGTAACGGCCTGATTTCAAGGCCTTGATCATTTGTCCCGCGACCAGTATCGACGGGTAGCACGCATCATTATTTACATACTTAAGCCCCTCTTCGACAGCTTCCCTGTCAACCGACGGCAATATTTCAAAATTATAACCCGCCGCCCTGAATGCCTCCTCTACAAACTGGAAATGGATTGGCGACATCTGCGGCGCCAGGATGGTATGGCGTTTCTTCATTTCCCTGGTAAACTGCACCCTTTTATAGCGGTACCCCTTCCCCCCGGGAATGAAATTGTTGCGTTCCCTCTCATCCACGGCCGCTCTCAATGAACGCAATCGAATCCTGGCCGCTCCCAGGTTGCTGATCTCATCTATCTTCAACACGGTATAAATTTTCCCGGACTCGTTCAGGATCTCCCGGACCTGGTCGGTAGTTACCGCATCAAGCCCGCAGCCGAAAGAATTAAGCTGCACAAGCTCAAGGTTGTCCTTCATGCTCACGAAAGACGCGGCCGAATAAAGCCTCGTATGGTACATCCATTGGTCCACAACGCGAAGCGGCCTGCCAACCTTTCCAAGGTGCGCCACGGAATCCTCGGTCAGCACCGCCATGCCGAAATCCGTTATAAGGCTGGGTATCCCGTGGTTTATCTCGGGATCGACATGGTAAGGCCTCCCCGCAAGGACAATCCCTTTGCCCCCGGTCATGTCAAGCTGTTTAACCGTCTCTTCCCCTTTTTTCCTGATTGCCTTCCTGAACCGTTCCTCCTCTTTCCATGCCTTTTCAACCGCTCTCCTCACTTCCCGCCTGCTGACGCCGAACTCCTTCAGTTCCTCGTATAGCCTCTCGCCGAGCCTTTTCTTGTCATTATACGGCAGGAACGGGTTCATAAAATAAATCCCCTTTTCCCTGAGCAAATCCATATTTGCGCGTATCACTTCGGAATACGAGGTAACAATCGGGCAGTTGTAGCAATTATCGGCGTCCTCATCCTCTTTTTTCTCAAAAGGAATGCAAGGGTAGAAAATATTCCTGATTCCGCTCCTCACAAGGCTCATAACATGGCCGTGGGCCAGCTTTGCAGGATAGCACACCGACTCCGAGGGCATGGTCTCTATGCCAAGCTCGTACACCTTCCTGGAAGAAACGGGCGATAAAACCACTTTGAATTTCAATTCCGTGAAAAAAGTATGCCAAAACGGATAATTCTCGTATATGTTAAGCACCCTGGGAATCCCGATGACTCCCCTGGTCGCTTTCTTTTCGTCCAGCGGCTTGTAAGATGTCAACAACCTGTACTTGAAATCAAAAAGATTGGGAACGTTCGACCTGCGGACCTCACCGCCCGCTCCGCGCTCGCACCGGTTCCCTGAAACAAAGCTGCGGCCGTCCCCGAAACTGTTTACCGTCAGCAGGCAGTTGTTGCTGCACAAGCCGCAGCGCCTCATCGAAACGTCCGCCCGGAAATTCTCCAGTTCCTGCGCCCCCATGATGCCGCTCCTTTGTCCTTCCGCGCTTCGTTCGCGTGAAATGAGAGCAGCGCCGTATGCGCCCATGATGCCCGCAATATCAGGCCTGACGGCTTCCCTCCCCGAAACCAGTTCAAAGCTCCTCAAGACCGCCATATTGTAAAATGTGCCGCCCTGCACGACAATCTTTTTGCCGAGTTGTTCCGGGTCACGTATTCTTATGACCTTCATCAGCGCATTCTTAATTACCGAATACGACAGCCCTGCGGAGATATCCCCTATCGAGGCGCCTTCCTTTTGCGCCTGCTTAACCCTGGAATTCATGAAAACGGTGCAGCGCGAGCCCAGGTCAACGGGATTTTTGGCCAGCAAAGCCTCCCTTGCAAACTCATCCACATCCATGCTCAATGACGCCGCAAACGTTTCGATAAACGAGCCGCACCCCGAGGAGCACGCTTCGTTCAGCATTATGCTTTCAATGGCGCCGTTCCTGATTTGCATGCACTTCATATCCTGGCCGCCGATATCCAGGATGAATTCCACGCCCGGAAGGAAATGCCCGGCGGCCTTGTAGTGGGCGATGGTTTCAATTTCCCCGAAATCAACGTTCAATGCGGTTTTTACCAGGGCTTCCCCGTATCCCGTAACGGTCGAAGCTTTTATATACGCATCCTGCGGCATAAGGGCGTAAAGCCTTTTCAATTCCCTGACAACAGACTTTAGCGGGCTCCCCCCGTTGCTTCCGTAGTAAAAATACAACAGCGCCCCCTCGTTGTCGATCAGCGCCAGCTTTGTCGTGGTGGAGCCTGCATCGATGCCGAGGTAGCACGGCCCGCGGTGCGTTGCGAGGTCCTTCCGCTGCACTTTATGAACGGAATGCCTTCTCTTGAATTCGGCAAGCTCGATTTCATCCTTGAAAAGAGGGGCCAATCTCGCCACTTCGTGAGCAACGTCCGCATCGAGTGACGCAAGTTTTTTCCTGAGCGATTTGAAACTTATAGCCTTGTTTTTCCTGGAAGCCATCGCGGCCCCAATGGCTATAAAAAGCTGCGAATTGCCGGGCAGTATCACCTGGTCGTCCCGCAAACCCAGTGTTATTATGAACCTTTTCCTTAATTCGGGAAGAAAATGCAGCGGCCCTCCCAGGAAGGCCACATTTCCCGTAATCCGCCTTCCGCAAGCCAATCCGCTTATCGTCTGGTTCACGACGGATTGGAAAACGGAAGCAGCGATATCCTCCCTGGACGCCCCTTCGTTTAAAAGCGGCTGGATATCCGATTTTGCAAAAACCCCGCACCTCGCGGCAATCGGGTAAATAACCCTGCTGCCTTCCGCCAGCTTGTTCAGTCCCTCGGCGTCCGTATGCAGCAGCGCCGCCATCTGGTCGATAAAAGCCCCCGTGCCGCCTGCGCAAGTGCCATTCATCCTCTGTTCCAGTCCGCCGCTGAAAAATGTTATCTTCGCATCCTCGCCGCCAAGCTCTATGGCAACGTCGGTATGGGGTATCATGCTCCGGACCGCGCCGGCAGCCGCGACAACCTCCTGTTCAAACGGCAGGTCCAGCCATTCCGAGACTGCAATTCCACCCGAACCGGTCAGTGTCACCGTAAGCTCGTCGCCCTCGAAAATTGCACAGGTTTCATCAACTAGGTTAAAAATCGTTTTTTTAATATCGGAATAATGCCTTTGGTATTTGCTGTATACGATATTATCCTTATTGTCCAACAAGACAAGTTTAACAGTGGTAGAGCCCACATCCAGGCCCATGTTTAAAAGCCTTTTAACATGCTTCATACAACTTTACCCATATCCGGGCGCACGTGTCTTATCGGATATCCCCGTCACTCAACATACTTGACACTCCCGAACCTGTTTAAGGGAAATATCCTTAAAATTGCCCTGCCCCTAATCCAATCCTTGCTAATCGGTCCCATTTCAGTGCCATCTATGCTGTACGGCCTGTTATCCCCCAGTACGTAAACATAGCCGGACGGTATGGTAAGGTTGGTGTATTCAGGCTTAATCCCATCCGGAGTATCCGGTTCTTCCGGAAGTCCCGTCAGGAACAGCCGGTCGTTTACATATACTTTTCCGTCCTTTACTTCCAATTTGTCCCCCTCGAGCGCAACAAGGCGCTTGATCAACAAGCGGTCGCTCTCAGGCGACTTGAACACGATTATGTCCCCGCGCCTGAGAAGGTTGAACCTGTAGCTCAATTTTTCCACCAGGAGGTTGTCGCCTTCCACGAGGGTCGGCATCATTGAAATATCAAAAACAACGGTCCTCTGAATTACGAACGTTACTATAAGGACGCCAGCAATTATTGCGGCAGCTATATGAATTACCCAGTCCAGTATTTCCTTCTTTAAATCTTTAATCTTATTATCTTTATCCTTATTATCTTTATCCGTACATATTCCCCCAATCTTCCGCCCGCCGCCTGCAGGACGCCTTGTCGCTTACTCCGCCAGGCGGATGTGGAGCTCCTCAATCTGCTTCTCGTCTACAAAGTCCGGTGCGTTTGTCATCAAGTCCGACGCGTTCTGCACCTTCGGGAAGGCAATAACATCCCTGATCGAATTTCTTCGGGCCATCAGCATGACAAGCCTGTCGAGCCCGTAAGCGATGCCCCCGTGCGGAGGAACGCCATACCTGAAAGCCTCAAGAAGATAACCGAATTTTGCCTTCGCTTCTTCCTCCGAAAGCCCAAGAAGCCTGAACATCCTCGACTGCAGTTCCTGCGAATGGATCCTTATGCTGCCCCCGCCGATCTCCGTACCGTTCAGCACAATATCATACGCCTTTGAGCGTACCCTTCCCGGATCGCTTTCCAAAAACTCAAGGTCCTCATCCATCGGCGACGTAAAAGGATGGTGCCTGGCCGCCCAGCGTTTTTCTTCCTCATCGTATTCCAGGAGGGGAAATTCCGTCACCCACAAGAACCTGAATTCATTCCTGTCCGTCAAACTCAGCCTCCTTGCCAGCTCCACTCGCAAAGCCCCCAGCGAGTCAAACACTACGTTGTTTTTATCCGCGACAAGCAAAACGAGATCTCCCGGCTTTGCATCCATTTTTCCAAGCAGGGCTTTCATCTCGCCTTCATTAAGGTACTTGGCAACAGAGGATCTGACCTCGTTCTCTTCAACCGCTATCCAGACCAATCCCTTTGCCCCGTAAGTCTTCACAAACTCGACCAGGCTGTCGATTTCCTTCCTGCTGAATTTCGCCCCGCAGCCCTTCGCATTAATGCCCCGGACGCTTCCCCCGGCCGCGGCGGCATCCGCAAAGACCTTGAAACCGCAATTGCGGACAATGTCGGTAACATTCACCAGTTCCAGGCCAAACCGCATGTCCGGCTTGTCGGAACCGAACCTTTCCATGGCCTCCTCGTACGTAAGCCGCAGAAAAGGCGTCGTCAATTCAATGCCAAGCGCTTCCTCGAATACTCTCTTGATGAAACCTTCATTTACACTAATTACATCATCAATGTCTACAAAGGACATCTCAAGGTCAATCTGCGTGAATTCCGGCTGCCTGTCCGCCCTCAGGTCCTCATCCCTGAAACACTTCACTATCTGCATGTACCTGTCGAAGCCGGATACCATCAAGAGCTGCTTGAAAAGCTGCGGCGATTGCGGCAGCGCATAAAACTTGCCGGGGTGGACCCTGCTCGGGACAAGATAATCCCTCGCCCCTTCGGGTGAGCTTTTAATCAGCATCGGCGTCTCTATCTCTATAAAACCTTGCGAATCAAAATAATCCCTTGCAATCTTTGCGACCTTGTGGCGCAGCATCAACGCCGCCTGCATGTCCGGCCTTCTAAGGTCAAGATACCTGTATTTCAATCGCAGCGCGTCATTGACCGCCGAATCCTCTTCTATCTGAAGCGGAGGCGTTTCCGACTTGCTCAAAATCCTTAATTCCGACGCGACCACTTCAATTTCTCCCGTTTTCATGGACGGGTTGACCGCTTCCGGAGCCCTTCTCACCACTTCTCCCACAATGGCCAGGACATACTCGTTTCTTACCGTTTCCGCCTTTGCGAAAACCTCTTCCCCCGAAAGGTTGTTAAACACGATTTGCAGCAGCCCCGTCCTATCCCTGAGGTCAATAAAAATCAGGCTGCCAAGGTTCCTGCGCTTATGCGCCCAGCCCATAACCGTAACCTTTTTGCCCACGTCCGACACGCTAAGTTCGGTGCACATATGCGTTCTTTTCAAGCCAAGGATTGATTCTTCCATATTTCTACTCCCTATACTTATTCCTTTACAGGTTTTTGCTGTTCGTCACGGATTTGCCCTGGTTTTTCAACCTGTCGACTATCGAATCCAGGCTGACGTCCTTCTGCTCGCCCGTCCTCATATCCTTCAGCACTCCCTTGCCCGATTCGATTTCATCGTCGCCCAGCACAATTATATATGTAAAACCCATTTTATCCGCGTATTTCATCTGGGCCTTCAGACTCCTCCCCGCCAGGTCGGTTTCCGCTCCAACGTTGCAACTCCTGAGCTCATAAGTAAGCTGCTGCGCAAATGCCGCCGCCTTCTCCCCCACAGTGGCTATATATATGTCCATCGGGCGCGGTTCATCGATCACGACTCCCTGGCTGTCAAGCTCCATCAGCAGTCTTTCAACGCCAAGCGCAAAACCGATTCCCGGGGTCGGCGTTCCGCCGCACAACTCCACAAGGCCGTCATACCTGCCTCCTCCGCAGATCGTCCCCTGGGTGCCGACGTTTTCCGAAACAAACTCAAACACCGTTTTCGTATAATAATCGAGCCCCCTGACTATCGTAGGATCCACGCTGTACTTGATCCCCAGGTTTTCAAGCCCTGCCTTCAGCCCCTCGAAATGAGCCCCGCATTCGCCGCAGAGATTGTCCAGCATGTATGGCGCGCTCCCTGTGAATTCCTTGCATTTACCCTGCTTGCAGTCAATGATCCTCATTGGATTTATTTCAAACCTGCTCCTGCAATCCTCGCAAAGCTCGGACAAATATGGCCTGAAATACTCCTTCAGCTTCTCCTGGTACTGCGCCCTGCACCTGGGGCAGCCGATGCTGTTGATGTTAAGCCCGGTATCCTTCAGCCCGAGCCTCTTGAAAAACATGTCTACCAGGCTGATAATCTCGACGTCGATGGCGGGACCGGCAGCGCCGAAAGCCTCTATCCCAAACTGGCTGAACTCCCTGTAACGCCCTTTCTGCACGTTTTCATACCTGAAAGCGGTAATGTTGTAATACAGCTTAACGGGCTGCGGAAGCGACGACATGCCGTTTTCTATGTAGCTCCTGACAACGCCCGCGGTGCCTTCCGGCCTCAGTGTTATGCTCCTGCCGCCCTTGTCGTTGAAAGTGTACATCTCCTTCCGGACAATATCCGTGGAATCGCCCACGCCCCTTTGGAAAAGCTCGGTATATTCAAATGTCGGTATCCTGATCTCCTTGTATCCAAAGCTAGCGCAAATCTTCGAAAAAACCTTTTCAACATGCTGCCACCTGTAAATCTCCGAGGGTAGAATATCCCTTGTTCCTTTTGGTGACTGAATGAACATCGGCTACCTCCTGATAAATAATTTCACCGGCATCTCACCTGTGCCATGCACCAAACATAAAATATATTAATTATTATATTCCATATAAATAAATAAAACTCTCGTCAGACAAGCAGGTCAGGAACGAGAGATTACTTAAACTATTTTAGCACAATGGGCTTAATTGTCAATACGCCATTTTCCAAATTTTGCGTTTCTCGAACCGCAGCATCACCGGACGGCAGACCTGCAATAATTTTCTATTAAGTTCCCCAAAGGGACAGGCAATTATTCCCATATAGACTCATATACTTATATGGTGACCTATTTTCCGGGGGGAGGTGCTTTGCTTGCTGCACTTCTTATTCACCATACTGAATGAGGTCCTTGGCAGCATGTTTTTTCAATTAGGTTACGTATCCAACGCCAACTCTTTTCCACAACCATTAACGGCGGAAGAAGAACAAAGGTACATCGAGGAATACAAAGAAGGCAGCGAAGATGCCAGAAATACACTGATAGAAAGAAATCTGAGACTTGTAGCCCACATTGTAAAAAAGTACAGTTCATACAGCAGCGACAGCGACGACCTGATCTCGATCGGTACAATAGGCTTGATCAAGGCAATATCAACCTTCGACCAGTCCAAGGGAACCCGGCTTGCGACATACGCGGCCCGTTGTATCGAAAACGAGATTTTGATGCAAATAAGATCCACGAAAAAAATACAGAGCGAAGTATCTCTGCACGATCCGATCGGCGTAGACCGCGAAGGCAACGAAATTACGCTTATTGACGTGATCGGCAACGAAGCGGAGTCTGTTATTGATGAAGTGGAACTGAAAATCCAGGTAAAACGCCTTTACAATAAAATGAAAGCGGTTTTGAAAAAGCGCGAGAAGACAGTGCTGGAACTGAGGTATGGACTTGTCAACGGAACAAGCAAGACGCAGCGGGAAATAGCCAATATGCTCGGGATATCCCGCTCTTACGTATCTCGGATCGAGAAAAAAGCAATCAAGAAACTGAGCAAAGAACTGGAACCTGACAGTTGCAATTAATGCAAGGCATCAGTCGCATTTCCCCGGGAACAGTATATTTTTAACCAATTTGACGGCCGCTTCAATGTAACTTTGGAGCGGCTCATTTTTTACGCCCGCTATACTGATATTGCACTTACTTACCGGTATAAGCACCTTTTTCGCCGGACTTTCCGCAATCGCCGCCGCCATGGCCGGGGTAAGCTCGCCGAGCATGGAATTGGCCGTGATAATGCCTATAGGGCCTATTATCAAATCTACCCTGGAAGAATTATAAATAATGGCGTTTTCGCCCGTCGCTCCCTCGTTCGCGCCCGCCTTCATCATTGCGGATGTGGCAAGCGAATTTGTTCCTATGGCAATGATTTCAATGGAATCTTTAAATTCATCCCTGAGTTTTTCCACCAGCGTCTTCCCCATTCCGCCGCCCTGTCCGTCTATAACCGCTATGCGCATGATTTCCTCCCTGACTTGTAATATCTTTATAATTTGCCTAACATTACGTGTAACCTGTCACTACCCGTTATTATCCAATCCGATTCTATCAGAAACGCCGGGATTAGAAAAGTATCCGGATTGACTTTATTAAAGTATACAACAATGTTATATCTCAATATTTTTACAGTACAATGTAGAATTATTATGTAAAATATATGAAGGTCATAAAGTGACTTATTTGCGTGATAATGAGAATGATTCATTATAAATAGCAGTCTTTTAAAGTCATTTTCGGTATTGCTTATTTAAGCCATCAGACCTCCTCCTCCTTCAATTGTTCTTGTTTTTGCAGATTCCCAGCCAGTTTGCCCTAAAATACTGATAGATTTTGGTGGATTTAGTTTTCTAAAATTGGTAGTTTTTGGTTCACAAACAGATACAAAAGGACATTCCTTAATATTTGGTAAAAGAGCATTATTTGAAGAAACAAATGGACTACTTTGAATTGCCAAGTATCCTTCCGAATCTGTACAGGGCAAAACTTTTTTAATAACATAGGCTCTATTATTTATCCCTTTTCTATAGCAAACCTGACATGTTCTATTTCTTGCAGAGTGCCATCTGAAGGTATGCTGTTTAGTTTCACATTCAAATATTGATAAGCTTTCTTTGCAAAATTCTTTTCCGATAACCCTGTATACAAGGTAATCAATTAAGCACGGACTCTCTATACATTCAGAAGGATATTTTCGTTGCCAAACTTCCCATACCCTTCTCCATGCTAATGCATTCATTTCATCAATAAGACCATACTGATAACAAAATATATCCAAAAAACTTGATACCAAGGGTATTTTAGTCTTTAATATTCCAGTTCGCAGAGCTACTTTTATAGTATTAATATCACTTGCAACATCAACTATATCGAAGTTTTTAACATTCTTCCATACGCCTAAGACTACCATATCACGTAAAAACATATCAGTTTTCTTGTTACCGAATCCTGCTCCTCTACTATTAATCAAGAAGTTGCGGATTTGTAGAATATCATGGTTAAAATGGACAAGTAAGTCAAATGGCTCAATATTTTTATCAATAAGCATTTGCGAAGCCGTTTGCGCGAATTTCACTCTTTTATCGTTTTGGGAAAGAGATACTGCACCGATGCTTTCTAAAAACTCTACAGGGTTTTCATAAATCTTGTGCTTATCAAAAATGCTAGGATCTCCAATATATGTCTTAAAAAGATCAATTATATTTCTAGAGCCTCTGAAATCTTGATTTGCAGAAAAATATCTCACTTTGCAAATCTCTTCAGGTTTAAGCGATAATGTGTTATACAAATCGTAAAATGCTGCTTTGTTCGTTTTCACATAAATATCATGAAGTATGTCTGCAATTCTTTCACATTTTTTCTCATCAATTTGAGGACTTAATACTTCACAATGATATTTTTCCCAAAACTTATGAAACTCAGAAAAATATTCAAATTCTTCATCTAAGACATTAGTAAACCCAATTCCTTCATAATTGGTATAAAAATATTCATTAATTCTAGATATTATATATCTTACTTCTTCAATACTTAAATCTCTGGAAAGGTTTAGATTAGATTTTTCTATAAGAGATTTAAAGAATCTATTAAAACTGTCCATCATATATACCTCTTTTCTTTTATTGTACGCTCTCGAAAACTCAGAGAGCTTAATTTTTATATATTTCAAGGTTCCACATTTCTGCTTCCCCTCAAAGTTTTACCTCAAACTGGAATAAAATTTTCCAGCCAAATTTACCGCAT
>JBLNDI010000005.1:0-28502 GCA_050261495.1 Bacillota bacterium | reverse complement strand
TAACTATATGCGGTTTTCAAGGAACGTCATCCAAATATTGCTTTTTATTGCTTTTTATACTTGTTTTATGCTTCAAATTTGCCTTTCAGCAAAATTACCAGCTACTTTTCGATTATCTTCATTTCCTTCTAGTTTTATATAATTGTTTAATTATTCTATTATTTGATATTTTAATAGAAGAGATAATTATTGTCAAGCTTCTTATTTAAATTTTTACAATTTATATTTATATAAGTTGCACATATAAATTCAGTGTTGCGTAAGTTATTGACTACAACCGTCCTATATGCTAAAATCCTTATGTCGCAAAAAGCGTGGGTTGAAATTGGTTTTATATCATTGTAGGCATAGTTCCCACCATTTGAGCAAAAGGTGGGAATTATGTTCTTATTTTATTGAGCTTAGAGGTTACTCTATTGGCAAGCTACCCTTATGCAAAGTCAGCTTCTCCTAAGCTGCCTGGAATGACAATTCCGGTTTTGCCTGAATAATCTTCCAGGCTAACCAATATACCTGTGTTTGTCGCTATTTCTTTTATGGCCTTCATCTCCGCCATCTCTTTATACTCATGTATGTGCAAATTCACAGTATATTTTTGTACTGAACGTAATTTATCCTTGCTAAAATTTCCGTAAATCAAATTTCTTATGTTTTTCTCAGCATCGTCGTTATACCCGACAATTACTGAGCACATATTATCCTCAATAATCTTAAAATCACGGGCAATATCCTCGAAATCAAATATAAAGTCTTTTTTAAGGCCGACACCGCTGTTCAGCCTCTCTACAATTCTTTTTTTATCCAGTTCCGCTAAACCAATATTTGCAAACAACATATCAAAATAATCTTTTATAGCTTCCGGCTTTGAAACATCGTCATGCTTTTTTGCTATGATTTCCGTAATGCTTTGTCTTTGTGCCAGGTAATTCCCGTAAACCGACGACTTATTCACTTTATATTCTTCTTCATCAAAATCAAACACATATACATAGGCAATTTCCCGCAATCTCTCCCTGTTGCATCTTCCTGCCGCCTGGATTATTGAATCCAGCCCGCACATCGCCCTGTAAACGACGGGAAAGTCTACGTCAACCCCGGCTTCAATCAATGAAGTTGAAACAACAATGCACTTTTCGCCATTTTTAAGCCTTTTTCTGATATCGTTTATTACATCATGACGGTGCGCGGGACACATGTAGGTTGAGAGGTGAAATATTCCGTCTTCCTCCATCCCAGGCATTTCTTTAATCTTCTCATAAAGATTTTTAGCCTGCTTTTTTGTATTTACAATAACGAGGCACTGTTCCTCACAGGCTATTTGCCTTGCAAGCTCATCCATTTTTCTGCAGCCGATAAACTTAATTCGCGTTTTATTGAAGACCTCATACAACCCGCTAATATCACTGCAAATCTCGCCGCGTAAAACATTTTCGCCAAAAAACCGATCTAATTCAGGCTGTGTCGCACTGCATAATACAACTGTGCAATTGTAGTTGTTTGCCAACTCTTCCAATGCCTTTATGCACGGAATCAGAAGTTCCGTAGGAAGCATCTGAACCTCGTCAAGTACAATTACACTGTTCGCGACGTTATGCAGTTTTCTGAGCTTGGATGATTTATTCCCGTATATTGATTCGAAAAATTGAACGTTTGTTGTAACTATAACAGGCATATCCCAGTTCTCAGCAGCTAGCTTTTTATTATTATATTCAGTCTCGTCCTTATCATTAAAATCGAAATTTGAATGATGTTCCAAAATATACTTTTCTCCAAAAATATCCGAAAAGACTTTGGCGTTTTGCTCTATTATGCTTGTAAACGGTATGACATAAATGATCCGCCCGAATTTACTCTCAGGATTATACCTTATATGCCTTAACGCAAATGCCATTGATGAAATTGTTTTTCCCCCTCCGGTGGGAACAGTTAGCTTATAGACGCCTGGCTTCTCTTTAGCCTTTTCCAAGCATTCTTCTAGTATCTCTCTTCTCTTTTTCTTTATATAGGTATCAACTGCAAATGAATACGCATGCTTTACAATTCTTTCTTCCAGGCTCTCGAAATTGCAATCAATACCCCTCTCAACAGAGTCGCGCATAAATTTTTCGGTGTCAAGAAAATCCGCGTCTACCAAGCATGAATAAATCATGCGGATTAAAAAGGAAAAATAGTAGCCAAGGTCGCGTTCACCATGAGCTTTCGTTCCTGCTATTTCTCTTGCTATCTCGACCATTGGCGGGTACATGTCCGGGGTTATCTCTTTGGAATAATCGCTGAAATCAGGAATCTCCTTTTTTAGCCTTCCATACAGGCTTTTATCGCCGCCAACTGCTCCCCATCCACCCCCATTTAAGAGTCCTGAATGATGTCCTGTTATAACATAGCCTAAGATGTTGCCAATTGCTGCGTTCATTTTTGATAGAATTTTTGCTCCAGCGGTAGAATGGTCGCATAGACTTCCACCATTTTTTATCCTATCTTGGTATTCCTTTGAATACTTTCCCGCATCGTGCAAAAGCCCGCAAATATAAGCTGCATTTTCCTTTCCGAAAACACTTGCAAAGTCTGCGGCAATTTTAGCTGTTGCACATAGATGCTCCAATAACGGCTGCTCTTCTCCGCTATCACTTTTATGGGCTATGTACAATATTATCACCTCATATCACGAAAATGCTTTTATAAAAATGCCGGGTATTGTGAAAAAATAAGTGATGCCAATATTTTAACTTAACAAAACGCTCTATAAGAAATAATGTTTATGACTTATACAAAGTATCTCAGCCGCATGAAGAAATAGTGCTTATAAATGCTAAATACATACTGGATGGGTTTATACTTTAATTGCAAATATGATTCAGATCTCCATTACGGTAAATCTCTAAGGAATTGGTTAGTGGTAATAGCCAATTCCATCTGCTTGAAGCACCACTCAAACTGTTAACATATGTTTTTATTAAAATTATATAGTTTTTTAGCGAATGTTACAATATATTACATATAAAATTGTTGTAACCTATCTACAAGCACCTACTCCGAGAGAATCTTCCGGATCCGTTCCTCGATATATATCAACGAGCCGGCCTCGATGTGGCACCGGAAGTCAATTATGCCGCCTCCCTTTCCTTTAAAATAATGCAGCTGCCTTGCAAGCTTCTGATTATCCCGCAATAAAAAATGAGGAATAATCAGTACGTCCATCCGCAGTATTAATTTCGCCATTTGGGAGGCGTCATCATCAAATGCGATGTAAACCTTTGACGTGTCAATATTTACCGAATCAAGGCTTGCCATCATAAGGCTGGTAAAATCGTTGCTTCCCGCAATTATTCCGATTCTGCTGTCCTTTGGTATTTCCGCAATCCTGATGATAGTATCGTATGTGGGAGATACAGCTACTTTCAGCACCCTGTCTTTTAAAGAACCTACCATGCCGGTTACCTGCTCATAACGGGCAATCGTGGTAATTATGGCGTCATAGTTTTCAAACACCATCTCAGCATTTGAATATTTCAGCATATCATCCAGGAGGTAATAATTCGCTTCTACGTTGGCATAGCTCGAAAACTGTTCTTTGAATAAAGCAAGAGATTCTTCACTGGTATCAATAGCCGCAATGCTTGCATTCTTCCGGGTTTTTCCCCTTTGTCCTATTGCAATGTCTACCAGTGCAAGGATTTCACCGGGACTAACATGCAAGGCCTCCATCCTTGCAAGGAATTCTTCTATGCAGTTTGCAACCAACTGTTTTTTATCCGAACCGGCATTTACTTTTTCAGTCTTTATGTAACTCCCGCTTCCCTGCCAGGCTTCGATAACATTGCTTCTTTTCAGTTCTTCATAAGCTTTATTGACGGTGGCTCGCGCAATGCCCAGGCTTTTTGACAGTTCCCTTTCGGTAGGCAGCTTGTCTCCCGGCTTTAAAACACCCTGTTTTACCGCTTCGCGTACTTGCTCGGCAATTTGCTTATATATGCCGGTACCGGAATTTCTATCAACATTAATTATCTGCTTCATATGCATTCCCTGTCTGCATGCTCCCATTACATGGATTATTTTATCAAACCAACAAAGAAAATACTACATGATTCTGTCAATACTCCGGTACATTTTTGCAAGCTATCATCAACAGTCAATTTAACCGCATTATGCCCCAGGAAATAGAAAAAGCGGTTATCCGCAGATAACCGCCTGATTTAACTTTCCTATGGCTGCAGCAGCCTATATTTTTACCGGGCGCATGCTTCGGTTACGCTGAACCGTTGCGTCCCTGCCCTTGCATACTATTTATTTTTCAAATTGAACCACGCATCAAGCCCGGGATAAATTGCCGCTTCCCCAAGCTCTTCTTCTATGCGCAGGAGCTGGTTGTATTTCGCGACACGATCGGTCCTCGAAGGAGCGCCGGTTTTGATCTGTCCCGAATTTGTCGCTACGGCGATATCCGCAATGGTCGTATCCTCGGTTTCGCCCGACCTGTGGGACGTAACGGCGGTGTATCCCGCACGGTTCGCCATCTGGATCGCATCAAGCGTTTCGGTCAGCGTGCCGATCTGGTTAACCTTGATAAGTATGGAGTTGGCTACTCCCATGTCGATGCCCTTCTTCAGCCTCTCGGTGTTGGTTACAAAAAGGTCGTCCCCGACTAACTGTATCTTGTTTCCGAGCCTTTGCGTAAGCATCTTCCAGCCTTCCCAATCTTCCTCTGCCACACCGTCCTCAAGAGAAATGATCGGGTATTTCTCCACAAGGCCGGCCCAGAATTCCACCATTTCATCCCTGGTCCTACGTATGCCGGTTTTCCAGAAATGGTAGGTCCCGTCCTCCCGGTACATTTCCGTTGCAGCCGCATCGATAGCTATCCTGAAGTCGTCTCCCGGTTTATAGCCCGCTTTTTCAATGGCCTCGAGAATAACCTTTATTGCGTCCTCATCGTCCTTGAGATTCGGCGCGAATCCGCCCTCGTCACCAACCGCTGTTGAATACCCCTTGGAGCTGAGGACCTTTTTCAGGTTGTGGAACACCTCGGCGCACATCATCAGCGCGTTCCTGAAACAGTCGGCGCCTACCGGCATGATCATGAACTCCTGTATGTTGACGCTGTTGTCCGCGTGCTTGCCGCCGTTTATAATGTTCATCATCGGCACCGGCATGATTTTCGCATTGACACCGCCTATATACTGGTACAGGCTGATGCCCAGCGCTTCCGCCGCCGCCTTCGCGACTGCCAGCGAAACACCAAGGATGGCATTGGCGCCGAGCTTGCTCTTATTTGGCGTCCCGTCTAGGGCAATCATCTTCTTATCAATCGCGACCTGGTCAAATACATTCATGCCTTCAATCTCAGGCGCTATAATTTCATTAATATTCGATACAGCGTTCAGGACTCCCTTTCCGAGATACCTGCCCTTATCGCCGTCCCTAAGCTCTATCGCTTCAAAAGCTCCAGTCGACGCACCCGACGGAACCGCTGCCCGGCCTACAAATCCTCCCTCTGCTATGACCTCCACCTCAACGGTAGGATTTCCACGGGAATCGAGAATCTCTCTCCCAAATACGCTTTCAATCTCAAGATACTGCTTCATTTCATTTCTCCTCCCTAATCGTTTAGTACAGCTTTTCGCAAACATTATGCCAATTTATTACAATAGCATACACTATTTATGCGTTTTTGTAAATGCTGCCTTTGTTATTTTACCAAAAAACACAAAGATTTAAAACTTCAAAACTATTTTTTGCCGCCCGTTATATATTTGCAATTTAATTATTAATTCTATAAAATTAACATGAGGTGTACATAATGGGACCATCGCAAGCAAAGCATGGCAAATCGCCGGATAAGGCGCCCCGGGTCAGCACGTTGTACCTTAAATTGCGTTCGCGGCTATCATTGTATTTCTTGTTGCTAATAGCCCTGCCATTTTTCTTCGCTTTAGCCGCGGCGTATTTCAACGCGCGTTCCCGGGCGGAGGAAGCGGCCTTAGAAACCGCGCTGGCAAGAATTTCCCAGGAAAAAAACTCAATCGGTATTCGCCTTGAAGAGCTCGAATTATCCATATCCGCTGCGGCAGATGCGCTGTCCGGTACCAGGCCGGCCGCAAAAAATACACTGTTGGGGGATACCGGGGCAGCCACAAAAAATGCGTTGTCGGAAGATAACGGGGCGGCCGTAAAAGCCAGGTCTCCGGTTATTATCTTCGACAGTCCGGATGAGATTTCATCTTCGACGTATATAACCCCGTTATACGCGACAATACCGGAAGTAATCCGGAGGACCCTTACGCCTGGCCAGCAGAACGCCCTTTCAGGCGTATACCTTGTAGACGGCAGCAATATAAAGGCCTCCTACGGTCCCGATTCTTCGCATGCATCCATCAGCGACCCGTCTTCGCAGAAATGGTTTCATGATGCAGTCAAAAACCCGGATAAAGTCATCATTATCGGGACAGTGCAGCGTTTTTACCGTGACGGGGCCGCCAAAGTCGTCCTGTGCGCCGCAAAATCCTTGTATGACGGCAGCGATAGCCCCGTTAACCCGGTTGTTCTTCTTTTTGACTTCAATTACAGCTTCCTTGCCGATTTTTTAAGGACGGCGGACGGAACAAAGGCGGAAAGACTCATAACGGACTACGAAGGTAACATACTATACTGCCAGGATACAGGCAAGCTGGCAACCATGGTTGACGACGCAATCCTGGAAATCATCGGGAGCGGTGATGAAGGGTTTGGACGAATACGGTATAATAACGCCTATTACTATATGACATACTCGAAGTATCCCGGCCCCGGCTGGATATTTATCGACTTAAACCCCACGTCAAATGTCACCGGCGGGCTATTGGCACGCAACCCCTACCTGGTTGCATGCTTTATTGCCATACCCTTGCTGTTGCTGGCATATTCCGTCGCCTCGCTCAGGCAGATAAAACCAATCAACGACCTCACAACAGTTATCACGGATTTCGAAAGCCAATTCCCGGGCGGACATCCGGGCAGGACGCTGCCGTTGCTGCACGGCAGGCCGGATACTTCCGTTATAAGCGGGGCTTCGGATGTCGATTCCCTTATCAATAAAATCTACAGCATCAGGCTCAGCCAGAAGGAAGCCGAGCTCAATTCACTGCAGAACCAGATAAATCCGCACTTCCTTTACAACACGCTGGAATCGATAAGAGGCGCCGCCCTGTACCACGGCATTCACGATATTGCATCGATGTCGAAGGCTTTGTCGCTGCTCTTCCGCTACAGCATAAACGACCGGGTCCTTGTGACGGTAAAAGAGGAACTGCAGCATCTTGAGAACTACATGTCAATACAGAATTTCCGGTATGAAAACAAGTTCGAGCTAATTTACAGCATCCCGCCCGGCATGATGAATTGCAAAATTTTAAAACTCACGCTTCAGCCGCTAATTGAGAACTCGATAAAGCATGGCCTTGAAATGAAGCTGGGCAAGGGGACGATAAAGATCGACATAATGGAGCTCGACAACAATATAAAAATCCAGGTTTCCGATAACGGCCTCGGCATGCCGCCAAGGAAGATGGAAGAGCTGAACAGGTCGCTTGCAAGCGGGAAATGGCAGCCCGGCATCTTTGACGAACATTCCGGCACAGGGATCGGCGTTGTAAATGTAAACTCGCGCATCAAGCT
Organism: Bacillota bacterium; assembly: GCA_050261495.1. Classification (GTDB taxonomy): domain Bacteria; phylum Bacillota; class Clostridia; order Acetivibrionales; family DTU013; genus JBMNKL01. The sequence continues at coordinate 20,852 of JBLNDI010000005.1, read as the reverse complement.
TTATTTTGGCGAGCAATACGGGCTGAGATTCATGGATGTTCCTGTTGGGACCGCCGTCGAAATAATCCTTCCCGTGGTTAGGGATGCTTAATGGCAATTCACGGGAGACGCTTGCAGGATAATGCCTAATGGTATTCACAGGAGGACTCCGGCATATGCTGAAACTAATGATTGCCGATGACGAAAAATGGGTCAGGACCACGATAAAATCAATCATACCTTTCGAAAAGCTAAAGCTCACGCTGTCGTGCGAAGCCGCAAACGGTATTGAGGCGCTGGAATTGTGCCGGCTGCACGAACCCGACATATTGCTGACTGATATAAAGATGCCGGGGCTTACGGGACTTGAGCTAATAGAAGAGGCGCAAAAGCTGCTGCCTGGCCTTAAAATCATAATTATCAGCGGGTACGGTGATTTTGAATATGCAAAAACCGCTATGAAATACGGTATAAAGGATTACTTGCTGAAGCCGGTGGATGAAAAGGAACTGGAGCAGGTGCTTGAAAGGGTTGCCGGCGAGATCGCCGAAAGGGAACGCTTGAAAAAAGAAAAGGATTATGAAACCGAGCAGTTTAAAAAAGCCATCCCTGTCATGCGCGAGTCCTTTCTGAACCAATTAATGTCCCGGAACGACATGACTTCGGAAGAAGTAATAAATGAACTTCGCAGGTACAACATAGATTTTCCGGACAACAGTTTTACCGTGATCGTAACGGTACCGGATTCGGACATAAAATCGCCAGGCTGCAGGAACGTGGCCGATTATTACAGGACAATCGTCAGAAGGTCGATGAAAAGGTATCTAAAGGCAATCACATTCCCGCTTGAACACGATAAAACGGCGCTAGTTTCAATCATAAACGGCAGCATGGACAAGGAAGCCGCCGCCAAGGCTTTCCGCCTGGGCAACCGCCTGCTTTTAAAGAGGCATTCCCTTAGCGCTTCTGCCGGCGTGAGCAGCACAACCCGCCAGGCATGCAGGCTCAACGAATTATTCAACCAGGCGCGGGAGGCGCTTGAGGCAAGATTCTGGCGCGGAGCCGGCACATTGGCGTTTCATATGCCCGGAGACATGCCGGATGATTTTAATATAGCCCTCAACGAGGAAACCCTGAATAAAATTGCATTAAACCTGAAACTCTCCAACATCAATACGGCAATATCATACGTAGACAGCATCATAAGTTCACTGAACCGCAATACGAAACCCGGCTTGATAAAGGAATTCTTCTGGCAGTTTATCCAGTCCGTAATAATTCTGCTCAATATCCAGGTCTCTTTTATACGCCATGAAACCTCGATATCAGGTGAGCACCCGTACGAGAGGATTAAGGGTTCGCTTTTCCTGAAAAGCCTGGAGGAAAATGTGAAGGATCTGATAAAGCATATCTTCGACTTTTACCATGACAAAAACCCGCAGGTCAATGACAACCTGGTCGAAAAGGCAAAGAAGATAATTGAAAGCAATTTCGCGGGGGATATAAGCCTCGAGCAGGTGGCAAAGCAGGTCCACCTGAGCCCCGCCTACCTGAGCGAGCTTTTCAAGAGAGAGACCGGTATGAGCTTTATAGACTACAAAACGGTCATAAGGATCGAACATGCCAAGAAGCTGCTGATGCTGCCATCGGCGAATATAAGCGAGGTCAGCGGTAAGGTCGGCTACTCGGACCCGAAGTATTTCAGCAAGCTGTTCAAAAAAATAACGGGCAAGACCATAATCGAATACAGAAAAGAACTCCGCAACAACCACAAAAACTGATGAACAGAGCGTGGATAATCGGCGGTCGCTTGCACGGGGTAGGGGTCAAGGCATATGATGAAACGACTTAGCGAATCTAAGCATATGCCAAATAAGGGTGAGGCAAATCCGCCACGGATGGCGGATTTAGCTGGCAATGACACGGACGTCATTAGAAGCGGCCGAGCAAAATACAAGCATATGCGCTAGAGTCGCTCGGAGCTTTCATCCGATGCCTTGATCCGTACCCCGTGCAAGCAACCGCCGATTCTTCCGTGTGGCAAACCCCCGTCCCCCTGACACCAAGTGAATTATTCAAACCTGACCCTACTTACTTATCTATACTAGCAACGAGTTGCCGGTCATTTCCGCGGGCTTATCCAGTCCCAGCAGTTCCAGCATTGTCGGCGCCAAGTCGGCAAGCCGGCCCTCTTTCAGTTGCCGTCCGTCAAGGCCTATCCCCACCAGCGGCACGACATTGGTCGTATGAGCGGTATAGGCTCCTCCCGTTTCATAATCTATCATCTGTTCCGCATTTCCATGGTCGGCGGTAATAAGTACAATGCCGTTTTTCGCCCTGACCGCCTCGACTATCCTGCCCAGGCATTTGTCTATGGCTTCGACCGCCGCCCTTGCCGCTTCAAAGACGCCGGTATGGCCTACCATATCGCAGTTGGCAAAGTTCAGCACAATAACGTCGTACTTGTCCGAATCTATCCTCTTTAAAACTTCGTCCGTTACTTCAAATGCGCTCATTTCGGGCTTAAGGTCATACGTCGCCACCTTCGGCGAAGGAATCAGCACGCGGTCCTCGCCCTCGTACATTGTTTCCACTCCGCCGTTGAAGAAAAACGTGACATGCGCATATTTCTCCGTCTCCGCTATCCTGAGCTGCTTCAGCCCATGCCTGCTGATGAATTCCCCGAATGTGTTCGAAAGGCTTTCAGGCTTAAATGCTATTTGCACGTTCGGCATGGTCTTGTCGTATTGCGTCATGCAGACGTAATATACCGGGAAAAACCCCCTGGCCCTTTCGAAACCGGTAAAAGCAGGGTCCACGAACGCCCTTGTTATCTCTCTCGCCCGGTCGGGTCTGAAGTTGAAAAATATAATCGAATCATTGCTGCCTATCGTAGCGGTCGGCTTGCCGTCCCGGACAATTACCGCGGGTTTTACGAATTCATCGAACTCCTGCCTTCCGTAGGATTCCATAACGGCTTGCATGGCAGACTCCGCCGTCAGCCCCTGTCCCAGCACCATCGCGTCATAGGCCAGCTTGACGCGTTCCCACCGGTTGTCCCTATCCATTGCGTAATACCTTCCCATGACGCTGGCAATCTTTCCGACGCCGATTTCAGACAGCTTTTCTTCAAGCTCCGCTACATAATCTTTTGCGCTGTCGGGAGGCACGTCCCTTCCGTCGAAGAAACAATGAACAAATACATCCTTTAGCCCATACCTCTTGGCCATTTCAACCAGCGCATAAAGGTGGGTGTTATGGCTGTGGACTCCTCCGTCCGAAAGCAGCCCGTAAAGATGCAGCTTGGAACGGTTAGCCTTGCAATTTTCAATCGCCCCTATAAACTCCGGCTTCTCGAAGAAGTCACCATCCTCTATTGATTTGGTGATCCTCGTCAATTCCTGGTAGACTATGCGCCCGGCGCCAATATTGGTATGACCCACCTCGGAATTTCCCATTTGACCCCTCGGGAGGCCGACATCCATGCCGCTCGTATGAATCACGGTATTGGGATAATCCCTCATAAAGCCGTCAATATTCGGCTTATGGGCAGCCTTAATCGCATTGCCCTCTTCCCGCGGGTTTATTCCGTAACCGTCAAGTATGATTAACATAACCGGCTTTTTCCTCATTGTCATTCTCTCCTTATAAAAACATGATGCAACAAAACCAGGTCTCAGGTATTAAATAATATTACCCTTGCATGTGCAAACTGAAACTCTTTCTTTGCGCTTGCAAGTTCTTCCGTCTGCCTGCTAACGCCTGTCTATTAATGTCTGTCTATTAACGGCTGCCTGTCAACGCCTGTCTATTAAAAAAGGCTGTCCCTAAGACAGCCTTTTCAAGTCTTCGGATCACTGCAAGACAGAAAACATTGGCTTGTTCAGGCGTCATACTTCACAATTTTTTCGAAGTCGTCAAGCTTCAGGCTTGCGCCGCCGACCAGCCCGCCGTCGATGTCCGGCATGTTGAAAAGCCCCTTGGCGTTATCCTTGGTGACGCTTCCGCCATACTGGATACGGACCGCTTCCGAAACGTCCTCGCCGTACAGCTCTTTAACGGTTTCCCTGATAATGGCGCAGACCTCTTGCGCCTGTTCGTCTGTCGCCGTCCTGCCCGTACCTATGGCCCATACAGGCTCATACGCGATAACCAGGCTCTTTACCTGCTCCGCGTCAAGGCCGAGAAGCGCGATCTTTACCTGGTACCTGACAAGGTCCGCGGTAACTCCCTGTTCCCTTTGGGCAAGGGATTCGCCAACGCAGACAATCGGCTTGAGACCGTATTTTAACGCCGCATGCACCTTCTTGTTCACAGACTCGTCGGTCTCGGCAAAATACTGTCTTCTTTCCGAATGGCCTATTATCACGTATTCAACTCCGAGATCTTTCAGCATCAGGCCGGATACTTCGCCGGTATATGCGCCCTTCTCTTCCCAATGCATGTTTTGCGCCGCTACCTTTATATTGGAACCGGCTGCAGCCTTCGCCACATCGGGAATGCATACAAACGGGACAGCCACCGCAACCTCGGCGTCAACCCCGGCCACCCTCGGCTTGAGAGCATTAACAAATTCCACGGCCTCGGAAGGCGTCTTATTCATCTTCCAATTGCCGGCAATTACTTTTATTCTAGTTTTTTTTTTGTCAAGCAAAACCGCTATGCCGGGAAGCACTTTCCCTTCAAGGAATTCGAGGGAAGCTCCTCCGCCTGTTGAAATATGCGTAATTTTATCGGCAAATCCAAGCTGCTCGATAGCAGCGGCTGAGTCGCCGCCGCCTACGATGGATATCGCCCCGGACTCGGCAACAGCCCTTGCTATTTCCCTTGTCCCGTTTGCAAAGTTCGGGAATTCGAATACGCCCATGGGACCGTTCCAGACGATCGTCTTCGCTTTTTTAATCTCCTGTGAGAATTGCTCTATCGTCTGCGCCCCTATATCCATGCCCATCCATCCGTCAAGCATGTTATCCGACGGTACGCTCATGTATTCAGTATCGTTTTTAAACTCCCTGCCTACTACGTTTTCAACAGGAAGCATCAATTTAACGCCCTTTTTCCCGGCTTTCTCAAGAAGGCTTTTCGCCAGGTCGAGCTTGTCGTCCTCGCATATGGAGTTGCCTATCTTGTGGCCTTTTGCCTTCAGGAAGGTGTATGCCATTCCGCCTCCGATTATCAGCGTGTCAACCTTGTCGATAAGGTTTTCGATAACCTGTATCTTGTCGGACACCTTTGCGCCGCCAAGTATCGCGACAAACGGCCTTTCAGGATTCGAAAGCGCTTTGCCCATTATTTCTATTTCCTTCTTGATCAGGAAACCGCATACCGCCGGCAGGTAATCGGCAAGCCCCGCGGTGGACGCATGCGCCCTGTGGGCTGTTCCGAAAGCGTCGTTGACATATATCTCGGCCAGCGTGGAAAGCTCCTTTGCAAATGCCGGATCGTTCTTTTCCTCTTCCTTATGGAACCTGACATTTTCCAGCATGAGCACTTCGCCGTCTTTCAGGGCGGCGGCTTTTGCCTTAGCATCGGGGCCGATTACGTCTGCCGCCATGATAACCGGTTTGCCCAAAAGCTCGCTCAGCCTGGCTGCCGCCGGCTTCATGCTGTATTTCTCCTCGGGCCCGCTTTTAGGCCTTCCCAGGTGTGATACCAATATGGTCTTTGCGCCTTTATCGACCAGGTACTTAATCGTGGGCAGAGCCCCCACGATTCTTTTATCGTCGGTGATATTCCTGTTTTCATCCAGCGGAACATTGAAATCGACCCTGACAATGACCTTTTTACCTTTTACATCGATGTCTTCAATAGTCTTTTTATCATACAGCGCCATTCAATTCACCCTTTCGAAATGTATTTCGTTTCTTAATAGTTCTTAATAATAAAGATCCACCCTTCCGCCGCTTACATAAGGCAAGGGCAAGAGTGGATCTTCAATTGATCCCTGTCCCGGTATTACTGCGCGTCAACCTTTGCCATGTGGAGTATAAGGTCTACTACCTTGTTTGAATAGCCCCATTCATTGTCATACCATGCTACCAGCTTGACAAAGTTGTCATTAAGGGCGATTCCCGCTTTTGCGTCAAAAATCGAAGTGCGCGCATCGTGTATAAAGTCGGAGGAAACAACATCGTCTTCAGTATAACCGAGTATTCCCTTGAGTTCGTTTTCCGAAGCCTTCTTGACAGCTGCCTTGATTTCGTCGTATGTGGCAGGTTTTTCAAGACGGCAGGTGAGATCGACAACAGATACGTCAACGGTAGGAACCCTGAAAGCCATTCCGGTTAGTTTGCCGTTAAGTTCAGGAATAACCTTGCCCACGGCTTTCGCAGCGCCGGTGGATGAAGGTATGATATTGTGCGCTGCAGCACGTCCGCCTCTCCAGTCCTTCTTGGACGGGCCGTCGACTGTTTTCTGGGTAGCTGTGATTGAATGGACCGTGGTCATCAATCCTTCAATAATTCCGAAATTATCGTGAATAACCTTTGCCAGCGGAGCCAGGCAGTTTGTCGTGCAGGATGCGTTGGAGACGACATCCATATCCTTCGTGTAAGTGTTGTGGTTTACACCCATGACAAACATCGGGGCGTCCTTGGAAGGAGCGGTTATGACAACTTTCTTTGCGCCGCCCTGGAAATGCGCCGACGCTTTGTCGGTGGTAGTGAATACACCGGTAGATTCTACTATGTATTCAGCCCCGCACTCTTTCCACGGAATTTCTTCGGGCTTCATCGCCGCATAAACGGCTATTTTCTTGCCGTTTACAACCAGCATTCCGTCTTCGATTGAAATTTCGCCGTCGAATTGCCCATGCACCGTGTCGTACCTGAGCATGTATGTCATGTATTCAAGATCGATGAACGGATCGTTTATACCCTTTATTTCTATATCGGGGTTATTGATTGATGCCCTGAATACCAGGCGTCCGATTCTTCCAAAACCGTTAATGCCTATTTTTACCGCCATATTATTTTACCTCCTATATGAATTAATTTATATTACTTTTAAAAAATCACAATTATTTTATATTATTTCAATTCCTTTTTCAATACTTAACGGACAAAATAATTAAATTTTTAACAAAGTTGATAACTGCCTTTGTAAACTTTGACGGTAGCCCGGTTTACCCCTTTATAATTTCCTTTTTTATATAAAACTATACTGCTGCCAGGAGCGGATCGCACGGGGTAGACCGTGTACTTGCCAACCAGCCTGGGCGGATCACACGGGGCAAATTTATACTTGCAATCAGCCTGGCCGGATTACACGGGATAGACCGTGTACTTGTCAACCAGCCTGACCGGATGGTATGACAGCTTGGCTTTCCTCATGCCCTCCAATCCAAGATCCTGTTCCCTGTTGATATATGTAGTCCCCGGCCATTCCTTTTCCGCAAACTGCTGGTTTATGAAAGCATACAGCCCCCTGATCGAGCTTCCCGCTTTTTCAACGTGTATTACGGCCGTATCTTCATTCAGTATCTCCCCTGCCGTAAAAGCTTCGTACACGCCGTCCACCTTGATGAGGGCGCCTTTATAGTCCAGGGCCTCGAAGTTTTCCAGGAGTTCAAGGTTCGCCATTCTCTCGCAGTAATCGCCATCCGTGCATTCACAGTTTTTCTCGGCGCACCATTGCTCCATTATCCTTGCACATTCGTCCAGGAGCGTACTATCCAGCGGGACATATTCATACGTGTACAGTTTTTTAAATTTGCTGATGTGGTTGCGCTTGCCGTCATATTTTTTGCCCTGAAGTTTTATAAGGTCTTCCGTTTTGTATAAATAATCGCTGTTGTCCCTGTCATATACGATTGAGGCTTCCGAGGCGACTCTTTTTTTAAAGAATTCCAGCTCCTGTGCGGTTATTCTTTTAAACGTCAGCCTCCATCCCTTTTTGTTAAAATATTCCTTCAGCTTCGAATATGCCTCGGAAAAATTCTCCTCGTTGACTTCGCCCAGCGGCATCATGGCAAAAGGCTCCCCGCGGTTGGGAACCGATATGACGCAAAGCAAGCCTGCTATTACCGAGTACCTGAACTTGTAAAAGTATCTCCATGCAAAAAAGTTCGTAAATGTCAATTCGGATATCTGCGGTTTGTGAAGGCCGATGTAATGCTTGAATTCGGCTTTGCTGCCAAGCGTTATTTCCGAAAACTCCATCAAGGTTCATCTCCAGTCAAAATGCGTGCTATTTGTTAATCACCAAAACTTACTCCTACGCTTCTCGCTATATGCACCAGTTCTCCGTCTGGCTCGACCTGCTTCAGCCTGCCGACCGCATCCTCGAGGGGGACACACGTTATTTTGCTGCCGGATAGCGAGACCATGAAGCCGAACTTCCCTTCGGAAGCCAACTCCACCGCTTTCACCCCATACCTTGTGGAAAGGATCCTGTCGTACGGGTTCGGCCTGCCGCCCCTTTGCAGGTGGCCCAGGACCGTGACCCTTGTCTCTATGCCCGTTATTTTTTCAACCTCCAGGGCTACCTTGTTGCCGACTCCACCCAGCCTGATGGGATCGGGACTGCTCTCGTCCACCTTGCTGATGACCAGGCTGCCGTTTTTCTCCTTCGCTCCCTCTGCCGCCACGATAATGCTGAAATGCTTGCCCTCGGCTTTCCTCTCCAATATCTTGTCACATACCTTGGAAATATCATATTCTATCTCGGGTATCAGAATAACGTCCGCTCCGCCCGCAATGCCCGAGGCAAGGGCGATCCATCCCGCGTATCTTCCCATCACCTCCAGGATCATAACCCTGTGGTGCGATTCCGCGGTGGAATGCAGCTTGTCTATAGCTTCCGTCGCAGTATCCACCGCCGTCATATATCCGAATGTCATATCGGTGCACGACAGGTCATTGTCGATGGTTTTCGGGACACCGACCACTTCCAGCCCCTTCCTGTGAAGATCCCGCGCGCTGGTAAGCGTTCCGTCCCCGCCGATAAGGATCATGCAGTCTATCCCGTGCGCCCTTACATTTTCAATAAGCTTGTCGGACATGTCGACATAATTGATCTTACCGTTGTTCTCCACCCTGAATTTAAACGGGTTGTCCTTGTTTGAGCTCCCCAGTATGGTGCCCCCCTTGTCAAGGATGCCCGAAACGTCCCCCGGCTTGAAATGCACGTAATCGTTCAGCACCAAGCCCCTGTAGCCATCCCTGAAACCAACGACTTCATACCCGTACCTGATCATCGCGGTCTTGACAACCGCCCTCAGCACTGCATTCAAACCGGGACAGTCCCCGCCGCCCGTCATGACCCCAATTCTTTTTATCATGGCAAACCCCCGCTCTTTATTATTTATGAAATATTTTTAATAATAGCCAGCACAAACTCGGCCGCTTTCACCAGGTTGTCAATAACTATAAACTCTTCAACGCTGTGGACATTTTCCATGCCCACGCTTACATTCACCGCTTCAATTCCCTTTGAATTAATAATGTTCGTATCGCTCCCGCCGCCTGTAGCTTGCGGGTTCAATTCGATTTTCACTTCATCGGCGGCTTTTTTGAGAATGCCCATTATGCCGGAATTGTTATCAATGCTGAAAGACGGGTATTCAAGCTCCGCTTTGAAGTCGACCGTTCCGCCGTACTTGGCTGCCGCCTGCTCAAAGCATTCCTTCATATGCGCCGTCTGGTCTTCCAGCTTTTTGCTGTCGCGGCTCCTCGCTTCGCCCTTGATATCGACACTCTCGCATACTATGTTCGTTGCCCTGCCGCCGTTTATCACCCCGATATTGGCCGTGGTCTCCTCGTCGATCCTGCCCAGCTTCATCCCGGCAATGGCAGCGGCGGCGATTTGTATCGCGTTTATGCCTTTTTCGGGAGTGATGCCCGCATGTGAAGCGCGCCCTTTGACAGTTACAGATATCCCGTTGTGGGAAGGGGCTTTAACCGCGACGGTCCCGATCGGGCCCTCACTGTCAAGCACAAAGCAATATTTTGCATATATCTTCCCGTAATCCAGGTTCTTGGCCCCCAGCAGTCCGCATTCCTCCGCGACGGTAAATACCGCCTGGATATCGCCGTGTTCAATGTTGTTTTCCTTGATTGCCCTCAAAGTTTCAAGTATGCACGCGATACCCGCCACGTCGTCCGCGCCCAGCACGGTATCCCCGTTTGAACGTATCTTTCCGCCTTCCTCCACAGGTTTTTTCCCGGTCCCCGGTTCGACGGTATCCATATGGGCAACAAGCATGACAGGCGGGACATCCTTTGTTCCCTTTATATTGCAAACCAGGTTGCCTGCTTTTCCGCCGATTTTTTCGCCGGCGTCGTCCTCCGCCGCTTCATACCCCAGTTCCCCAAGCTTTCTTTTCAAGGTATCGGCCATAACGCGCTCATTCTTCGTAACGCTGTCGATACTTGTTAATTCGATAAACTCGCTTATTATCCTTTCCCTGTTAACCACAGCCATATCACTCCCGTCTCATTTTGCCGTACAACTCCATGTTCTCAAAACCTTGCTGCCTCAAGACCTCGTACAGTACGACCGCCACCGAATTGGACAGGTTCAGCGAGCGTATTCCCGGTCTCATCGGTATCCTGATGCATGCCTCCCTGTTGGCCTCGAGCAATTCCTCGGGCAATCCGGCAGTTTCCTTGCCGAAAACCAGGAAGCAATCCCCGGGGTACGCAACATCGGTGTATACCCGTCCCGCCTTCGTAGTCGCGTAATAAAACGCATATTCTCCAAACTGCTCTTTCAACTCGCTAAAAGATTTATGGCAGCTAATCCGCGCTTCATCCCAGTAATCCAGACCTGCACGTTTCAAATACCTGTCCTCGATGGAAAACCCAAGCGGCTCAACCAAGTGCAGCCATGCGCCGGTTGCGGCGCAGGTGCGCACTATGTTGCCGGTATTCTGGGGTATTTCCGGCTCCACTAACACGATATGCACAGGCAATTTGCCACACCCCGCCAAATAATCATTCATGTTTTAATATACCACAAATTAAAAGAATTAAAAGCATCTGTTAGCAACAAGCCCGGCATTCATGCATTAAAAATGGTTATAAAGCCCGTTCCGGCTTAAAAAACGCTTTGAACAAAAAACCGGCGGGTTGCCGCCGGTTTTCATTGCGATTCCGCCCTGATTCAGCCAATGACAGGGAATAACTTGCCGCATCAGGGTTTATGCATCATGACGCCCCGCATTATAGCGTTCCGTCCCAGGTGCCTACATTTTTCACTTTTGCCGTTTCCTCGTCAAACCAGCGTGTCGTCACAACCTTGGATTCCGTGTAGAAGCGCAGCCCGTCTTTACCCAGGCAATGCAGATCCCCGAAGAATGAGTACTTGTGCCCGGCGAACGGGAATATGCCGGCGGGCACGGGTATGCCGACATTGATCCCTACCATGCCGCCATGCGTCCTTTTGGCAAACTCCCTCGCATAATATCCGTTTTGCGTAAATATCACCGACCCGTTTGCAAACTCACTTGCGTTCATCAATGCCAATCCTTCTTCGAAATCATGCACGCGCTTTATACACAGCACCGGGCCGAATATTTCCGACTTTCCTACGCTCATTTCCGGCGTTACGCGGTCAAACACCGTATGCCCGACATAGAATCCTTTTTCGTAGCCCTTCACCACGACGTTTCGTCCGTCCAGCACAAGCTCTGCCCCTTCTTCCACTCCCTTGGCTATCCAGTCGGTTACGAATTTTTTATGCTCTGCTGTCACCAACGGTCCAAGGTCCGTACTCTTATCGTATGCCGGCCCGATTTTCTTTGCCTTCACTTGTTTCAAAATTTCCTCAACAAGCCTGTCGGCAATCTTATCCACGGCTACAACAACAGGCAGCGCCATGCACCTTTCCCCGGCGCAGCCGAACGCAGAATTAATAATGCCCGCCGCCGTCCTCTCAATCGGGGCGTCTTCCAGCACAAGCGCGTGGTTCTTTGCCTCGCAAAGGCACTGGACGCGCTTGCCGTTTGCGGCCGCAACAGCATATACGTGTCTTCCGACGCTGGTAGACCCGACAAAGGTAATTCCTTTAACGTCAGGATGCTCAAGCAGTATTTCCGCTTCTTTCCGAGTGCATGTAATAACATTGACGACTCCGTCCGGCAGGCCCGCCTCTTTGAGCAGTTCAACCAGCCGCATCGAGGTCATCGGAGTTATCGACGACGCCTTTAGCACCAGCGTGTTGCCTGTTGCTATACACATCGGCATCATCCAGCCCATAGGTATCATTGCGGGAAAATTGAACGGGGCAATCCCCGCAAAAACACCTATCGGTTCCCGGTACAGCGTTGAATCAAACCCTTTTGTCACGTTCATCAGCGATTCGCCCATCATCAGTGAAGGCGCTCCGCACGCTACTTCCACCGGCTCCTTGACCTTCAACAGGTCGCCTGTCGCTTCATCCCAATTCTTGCCGTTCTCCCTGCACAGCATGTACGTTAATTCTTCCATATGCTGCAAGAGCAATTCCCGGAACTTGTATAAAACTTCCACCCTCTTTGCGCACGGTGTATCCGACCATGCCGGGAAAGCGGCTTTGGCCGCCGCTATGGCGGCTTCCACCTCTTCCCTGGTGCATAGGGGGGTTTGCGCAATTACTTCTCCCGTACTCGGGTCGTATATATCCGAATACCGTTCTGTTCTGCTTTCAATCTTTTGGCCATTAATAAATACCTTTAGCTTTTCTGCCATATACATAATCCCCTTCCTTTACTTACCATTATAGTTTCGCTCACTAGACTTCATACGAATGTTTTCCCTCTGGCTTCAGGGCATATTGGCGGTGCATATGAAAGAACGCGCACGCTTCTTCTTTTCATATGCCTGTCCGGCCCTTTCATATATAGCTTCAGCATCCAGTCCAAACCGCTTGATCAGGTATTCCTTGTCTCCGACTTCACCAAACTCGTCATTCACTCCGACACGCTCCAGGTATACGGGCGCATGCTCGCTAAGGACTTCCGCAACCGCAGAGCCAAGCCCGCCTATTATATTGTGGTTTTCAACCGTCACAATCAGGCCGGTTTCTTTTGCACAATTAATAATACATTCACTATCCGCGGGCTTTATCGTGAACATGTCCACCACCCTGGCGCTTATTCCGTCCTTTTCCAGCATATCCGCCGCTTTCAGGGTTTCTATCACAGTCATTCCGCTTGCTATCAGCGATAAATCGTCCCCTTCCCTCAACACTACAGCCTTTCCTATTTTAAACTCCGATCCTTCTTCGTATATTACAGGTGTTGGCTTACGCTGCATGCGCATATAAACAACTCCGTACATGTCCTTTATCTGCGGGACAATCTGCTTCATCATGACAGCGTCCGAAGGTTCAACTATCGTTATGGATGGTATTGATCTCAACACCCCTATGTCCTCAAACGCCATATGCGTACCGCCGTTATATGTCGCGCTGATTCCGGGATCGCCTCCCACAATTTTTACATTCAGGCCGGCATATGCACATGACAGGTACAGCTGATCACATATACGCCTTGATGAGAATGTGGCAAATGAATGGAAAAACGGTATCAGCCCGACTGCAGACAAACCTGCCGCTAACCCGCATCCATTCGCTTCCTGTATACCCACGTTAAATGATCTGCCGGGAAATTCTTTAGCGAATGGGACCGTTCCCATAGAAGTGCTAAGATCACAATTTACCGCAACAACCCTCTCATCCTCGCGGGCTGCCTTGATGAGTGCTGCAACATAGGCTTGCCGCATCTCTATCTTATCCATCGGATGTTCTTTTGCCACTTTTATCACGACACATCACCTCCCGGATATGTTCCGTTGGCATATCTTCTTTCAATCTCCCTGATGCCTTCTTCTGCCATCGCCTCGTCAATCACCAGGTAGTGGTTGAATTCAACGCGTTCCGCAAAACTTATTCCCATTCCTTTATAAGTGTCGAGTACAATAACCGATGGTTTTCCTTTATTCTTTTTTGCCGCCTGAATTGCCCAATATATTTCTTCCACATCATATCCTTTCACTGTTTGTGTGAAGAACCCGAAAGATTCAAATTTCTTTCCGATGTCAAGCGGATTGTTCACCTCTTCCAGGCGCCCGTCAAGCTGTTTCTTGTTCCAGTCGACAAACACTATCAGGTGATCTAGGTTAAAGCTATTAGCCGACTGCGCTGCTTCCCATACCTGGCCTTCATTAAGCTCGCCGTCGCCGACAATGCAATAAGTATAACTGTTTATCCCCTTGACCCTGTTTCCCAGCGCTATTCCTACCGCTGCGGAAATTCCTTGGCCCAACGAGCCGGTTGTCATGTCCACGCCGGGTGTCCTCCTGTCCGCATGGCTTGGAAGCAACGTTCCGCCCTTGTTGAGCGTCTTGAGCCATTCAACCGGAAAATATCCCTTTAGCGCTAGCGCCGCATAAAGCGCCGGTCCGCTGTGCCCTTTTGACAACACAAGCCAGTCCCGGTTTTCCCAGTTCGGGTTTTTCGGATCGATGTTCATAACGCCTCCGTATAATACCGCCAGAACATCCGCTATCGAGGCAGATCCGCCAATATGCCCGAATCCCGCTGACGCCAGGGCGCGTATGGTTTCGATCCTTATATCGGCGCTCAACCGCCTCATTGACTCAAAATCAATCACATTTTCCATATCGCAACTCCTTCCTTGCTATATTGTAATCTCGTCTTTTGCAATATGCTTAACACCATTTTTACATAAAAAAGGGCACTGCACGCGCCTTGTTTCTTGCCCTATGAAATTATTTTAACGCTTTTGCGTATACTTAGCTCAGCCTCCAGAACAATACGCTGCTTTGGCCCTGTATATCCTTTTATGCGCGACAGCAGCACGTCTGCTGCCTTGTCGCCTATAAACGCCCCGTCAACCCCCACCGAACTGATGCTGACAGGCAAATAATCCATCACGGGTGTATGGTCGTAGCAAATAACGCTTATATCTTCGGGAATTTTTTTCCCGATGCTGTGCCATTTTTGCACAAATCCCATGGTCATGGCGTCATTTGAGACCAATAAGGCCGTTATATCCGACTGTGTCTGCGCCAGCCGCATCGCCAGCGCAGCCCCGCACTCCGACGACAAATCACCGTATACCACCATGTCGGGCCGCACTTTGCATTTGGCATCGGCCATCGCTTTCAGAAAGCCGTTTACCCTTTCTTCCGCAGCCGAGCCTATGGAACTTGCGAGGATTGCAATATTCCTGTGTCCGCATTCGATAAGGTACCTGGTTGCGCGGTAAGACGACTTGTAGTTGTCCTGCACGACGGTGTCAAATTCCCTGTTTTTCAAATACCTGTTCATAAGAATAACGGGACATTGCAATTTGTCCAGTACATCATAGAGGGCCTGGGATTCAATAGCGGTCATAAGTATGACGCCTGAAACGTGGCATTCCGCGGCAAGGTTCAGGTACCGTATTTCTTTTTCCGAATTGTAATTGCTGCTGCACACGATCGTTGCATACCCCGCCTGGTCCAGCACTTCTTCGATTTTTTTCACCGAACGTCCGTAAAAAGGGTTGGCTATATCTCCGGCAATAATCAGAACCATTTTAAGAGATCCCGTAACCATGCTGGCCGCAAGCTCGCTTCGTATAAAATTGTGTTTTCCCATTATCTCTTTAATTTTAGCGCGTGTGGAAGCTTTTACATTCGGGTCGTTCTTCAGCACCCGCGAAACCGTTGATTTGGAAAAGCCGCTCAGTCTCGCTATATCCTTAATTGTAAGCTTTTTCGGAATAATATCACTCTCCATAATTATTGGGAACGTTCCCGTTAACTAAATTATAATGCAACCGCTGCAACAAGTCAATCACATTAATTTATATACATTCATCAGGGTGTTTCACTTTTGCCGGCTGTTTTTATAAGCGTTATCATAGCCCGTTCTGACAATGTATCAATATGTTTTATTTATTGAGAGCGTTCCCATTTGTTTATTATAGAGTACAACCGCTGCAGCAACGTCAACCTTATTTAAAATGAGGTTCCAAAGAGTAGCCGTAAGGACGTCCGCTTATATTTTTTATTGAAAGGCCGCATGATACATGGTAATATTTACATATGCTTTTTCAGGAAGGAGATGATTAAAATATCTGCCACCGGTCTTTCAATTTCCGTACTATACATATTATTAATATTAATTTTTTTCAGTATTGTGTTTTCCGTACTTTTATTCATGATAGGGATTAAAGCACTTAAAGCGTTGCAAATCTATATAGACAATAATCAGAATAAGAACAGCCAGGCATAGCGTAAATGTGAATCAGAACTGATAAGTGATAAGGGGTCAGGCTTGAGTAACAAGCCTGACCCCCTTATCCTGTTGCCGTTTTCTATTTAATGCACGGCATGTCAAAACATGGCGGATTTACCGGAAAAACCAGCATAATGCAATATTGACAGCCATAACCTGCATTGATATAATAGTCTCATATCAGGCAACACATGACATAAATAGCGATGAAATGGGCATTTCACCTATGATAACGGTGAATGCCCATTATCATCATTCAGTAACTAATTGCAAGTTAAAATGTATTGGAGGTCAAAATAATGAGTACTACATCTTACAATCCCTTTGAGACTGCCCAGGCTCAGTTTGACAGGGCGGCTGCCATACTTGGGCTCGACCCGGCGACCTGCGAATTGCTTCGTCAGCCTATCCGCGAATACCACTTTTTAATCCCAGTCCGCATGGATGACGGCAGTGTTAAAATATTCAAAGGATACCGCATCCAGCATAACGATGCCAGGGGGCCGGCAAAGGGCGGCATTCGTTTTCATCCCATGGAGACCGTGGATACGATTCGCGCTTTATCGATGTGGATGACATGGAAATGCTCCGTTGTGGATATTCCGCTCGGCGGCGGTAAGGGCGGCGTAATATGCGATCCCCGCAATATGACCGAGCGCGAGCAGGAGCAATTGTGCCGTGGATATATCCGCCAGCTTGCCAGGAATATCGGTCCCAATACGGACGTCCCGGCGCCCGACGTGATGACGAACGCAAAGCACATGCTCTGGATGCTGGACGAATATGAAACAATATGCGGCGGCAGGTACCCCGGCGTAATCACGGGCAAGCCGGTCGGCATGGGAGGATCTCTCGGGAGGACCGAAGCCACCGGTTTCGGCGTAATTTACATATTGCGCGAGGCTTTGAAAATCCTCGGAATGGATCCGGCCAATACGACGGCCAGTGTCCAGGGCTTCGGCAACGTCGCGCAGTATGCCGTGAAATTATACTGCCAGATGGGCGGAAAGGTGATATCCGTCTCCTGCTGGGACAATGCCGACGAGAAACCTTATACATATGTCCGGAAAGAAGGACTGAACTTTGATATGCTTAAATCAATCACGGACAGGTTTGGCTGCATTGATAAAAATAAGGCCCGCGAGTTGGGATGCAGCGTACTTCCCGGCGAGGCATGGCTCGAGCAGGACGTGGACATACTTGTTCCCGCTGCGCTTGAAAACCAGATCACGATAGAAAACGTGAATAAAATAAGCAAGCAGGTGAAGGTTATCGTTGAAGGCGCAAACGGCCCCACCTCAAACGATGCCGATAAAGTAATCAACGAAAGAGGAATATTCCTGGTGCCCGATTTCCTCGCGAACGCAGGAGGCGTGACCTGCAGCTATTTTGAACAAGTCCAGAGCAATATGAATTATTTCTGGGAAAAGGAAGAAGTTCTCGAAAAGCTGGATACTAAAATGACATCCGCATTCAAGTCGGTATATGAAACTGCGCAGAGCAAAAAACTATCGATGCGCGACGCCGCATATGTCATAGCGATAAACAGGGTGGCACAGGCTGTTAAAAGCCGCGGCTGGGTCTGATACCCAGCCGTGGATTTTTTATGCCGGCAGCGATTCAACCCTCGGAAGAAATATCAAGATCAATCTTATCCTTGCCTATCAGTAAAGGAATGCATATGGTTTTCATTTTATTGGGGGTTATTTGCATATTCTCCCCGGTCAGGAGCGACGGCGGCGTTATATCAATGCTAATGCCTCTGTTGTACAGCAGCATTGCCGCATTTCCCATTATCATATTCGCCATTTCGGATATCGCGCTTCTAGACATTTCATCAAACTCGGTGACCTCCATGCCCATCATCATGCATGAAGCAATCTTTGCGGCAAACTCCTTGCTCATTGAAAAAATAGCCTGTCCCCTGATTTTGCCGGTCAGGCCGACCACGATTATAATATCTTCACTCCTGTAAGGAGCAGTTTTCAAATATACTTTACCCAACTTGGCTTCCAATGACGCGATCTGTTTCAATACGGTTTGACTTGCTTCAATGAAAGGGTTGATATATTCAATATTCATCCGTCTTTTAACCTCACTTCTGCGATGTATATAGTTATCTAACAGCATTCAACAACTAATCTTATTCTATATTAATACATAAAATCCTTCTTTTTATATCGGTTTTTTAACGATAATTATTAAATTTTGACAATAAACGTGCTGCAACCCTTTCAAATTGCCGTCGGATTTATATATAATTTGTCAGCTTTTAGGTTTCGGTTTAAAAGCCACTGCGGCCAGGTAGCCGAAAAATACGGCTGCAGCCACGCCCGCCGCGGTCATCCTGATACCTCCCGTAAAAGCGCCGAGCAGCCCATACTTATCCACGTCGTTGAATGTCCCCTTTGCAAGGCTGTATCCGAATCCTGTAAGCGGTACGGTAGCTCCCGCTCCCCCTATATCAACAAGTTTCTGGTAAACCCCCAGGCCGGTCAGGATGACGCCTACGGTGACAAACAACACAAGTATCCTGGCGGATGTAAGTTTTGTCTTGTCTATGAGTACCTGGCCGACCGCGCAAATTGCACCGCCGATAAGGAAAGCGTTTAAATACGACATAACCGTTTGCTGCATCAGTCTACCTCCCTACAACGTTTTCTATAGCCACGGCATGCGCTATGCATGGTATCGTTTCCCCCTGCTGCACGCTTGTGGGACTCAGCAATGCGCCTGTAGGCACAAAAAGAATCTTGTTCAGCTTCCCCTTTTTCAAGCTGTCATACAGGAACCCGGCAAATACCGTCGCGGAGCAGCCGCAACCGCTGCCGCCGGCGTGAACGTCCTGGTCCTTACCGTATATCATCAATCCGCAATCATTGAGTATGCTGCTTATGCGTATGCCATTCGAAGACAGGAAATCATCCAGTATTTCTTTCCCGACGGAGCCCAAATCCCCCGTCACAACCATATCATAATAATCATGCGGCAGCCCGGTGTCCTCAAAATGGCTGTAAATCGTATCCGCTGCGGCTGGGGCCATGGCGGCGCCCATGTTGTTCTGGTCCTTGATACCCATGTCAACGATTTTGCCAGTCGTAATCCTGGTCACAAAAGGACCCGTTCCTTCAGCCGACAGAAGCGCGCCACCGGCCCCGGTAACCGTCCATTGCGCCGTGGGAGCCCTCTGCGTACCCAACTCCAGCGGGAACCTGAACTGTTTTTCCGCCGAGCAGAAGTGGCTTGAGGTCAGGCAGGCCACGTATGCGGCAAATCCGCCGTCAATCAGCATAGCCCCGAGGCTTATGGATTCACCTATTGTTGAACATGCGCCATATATGCCGAAAAACGGAATTCCTGAATCCCTTATGCCAAAGCTGGCTGCTATGCACTGGTTAAGCAGGTCGCCCGCTATAACATAGTCTATACCGCCGATTGCAATGGAAGCCTTTGCAGCCATCCTGGCAAGTGTCTCCTTCATGAATTTGCTCTCAGCCTTCTCCCAGGTCTTTTCTCCCCAAAGCACATCTTCCACGGCCTGGTCAAAGTAGGCGGCCAGCGGACCTTTTCCCTCCTTGGGTCCGACTATTGAGGCGGTCGACACTATCGCGGGAGGATTCCGAAATTGTACTGTCTGCTTGCCAAGCTTGTTTTCCAACATTTCAGTTTGCTCCTTTTTCTACGATTTTAGCGTCTTGGTTCATAATTGTTCAAAACCGGATCAGGTAATGAATTATCCCGACTATTACGGATGCGGTTATACCGTAAACCAATACCGGCCCAGCAATCAGGAACATCCTCGCCCCGATGCCAAGCACGTACCCCTCGCTTCTGTATTCCATGGCAGGGGACACTATGGAATTTGCGAATCCCGTAATCGGGACAATTGAACCGGCGCCTGCGAATTTCCCCAGGTCATCGTAAATGTTCATGGCGCTGAATAACACTCCGAAAAATACCAATGTCAACGCGGTCAGCGACGATGCAATATCGGGATCAAAACCCATTTGCTTGTATGAATTTGAGAAAAACTGTCCGACCACGCAAATAAGCCCGCCAACTAAAAATGCCCTGGAAACGTTAAGCAATATTTTTGAATTGGGGGACTTTTTATCCACGTACTTCTTATATTCTTCCTTTGTCATTACCTGCTGCAACCAGGCATCCCTCCTTTCCACTAATGTTTCCGCTGATGTTCGGTCCGATACCGCTGCGCGGCCTATGGCAGCAATAATGTATGCGCCGGCGGGTGAAACCGGTTAACGACAAAAACACCCCTCGAAGGGATCTTGTCCCTGCTCGCGCTTATGATAATTATCCAAATAAGCAAGGCAAGAATTAAAAGCGACAATATTATAAATACAGCTTTGTACCTGTTTAATATGGCCAGCAAATCTTTCACCCTTTCCAAACTGGTTTTATTTTATTATTAGAACAAGGAATACTAACTATACAGAAAAATAATTCAAATACAGGACGGGCGCGGAAAGATTAAGCGGATAGGGCGGCTTGCAATTTGACATTATTTGGAGGAGCGGTTGCAGGGTGTATGTCCTGGCAAAACTTGAACGCTGAACCTATGAGGAATACCCGTAATACTTCGGCATGGATGCCGAAGTCGCTTGTCCTGAGCCACGAATGGCGAA
>JBLNDI010000004.1:0-3744 GCA_050261495.1 Bacillota bacterium | reverse complement strand
GCTGGATTAGTTTAATTTCAGGGTTTAACCGAGGAAGATTTGGTTTGAAAAATCCTACAACAAGTTGACACTATCATACTAAATTTTATATTTGACACCGGTTATTTTGCTGTGCTATAATTTCATAAAATTGCAAACGAATATAACCAATTATTAAGAAGAGAAGAGCAGAGCAGAGACGAGAAAAGAACAGTTCAGAGGAGAAGAGACGGGTACGCCGTTTACAGGTTGCCGGGATCTTTCCCGGCTTTTTCATATCTATTTTCTTTTCTCATCGGCTCGGCTGCTCCTCGGGAAGGAGAGGTGGCAGGCATTGCATTATCCTGAATTCAAGCAGGTTGAGAAACTATCGGAAACATACAGCATCATACCTATATCATGCGAAGTATATGCCGATCTTGAGACGCCCATTGGCATATACAGGAAGCTTGGCGGCTCCGGTAACAGCTTTTTGCTGGAGAGTGTCGAGGTGGGAGAGAAATGGGGCAGGTACTCGTTTATCGGGAAAAACCCTTTTCTGACGGTAAAAGGCGCGGGCAGGCTTACCGAATTGAAATACAGGGACGGCAGGTCGGAAATTGTTGAAAACAACCCGTTTAATGTAATGAAGGGGTTGATGGCGAAATACAGGGGCGCCCCGTTAAAGAACCTTCCCAGGTTCACCGGGGGTGCCGTCGGTTTTTTATCGTACGACACCGTGCGCTATTTTGAGAACCTGCCTGATATTCCTGCGGATGACGTATGCATACCCGAGCTTCATTTTATGTTTGCGGATGAGATTATAGCGTTCGACCATTTCAAGCACAAGATCCACATCATCGTAAACCTGCATATATCAGGCCAGCGCGAGCGGAAATATCTCGAACGCAAATATAATAACGTTATCGCCAGGATAAAGGAAATCCATAACGAACTGAAGGATGCTTCACGGACCCTGTCCGGCGCAATGGCGCCTGATTTTGCGGCTGCCGGGGCGGGCATGAAGGTAACGGCCAATATTGACCGCAGGAAATTCTGTGAAAATGTGATGAAGGCAAAGGAGTATATTAAGAACGGAGATATATTCCAGGTCGTGCTCTCCCAGAGATTTACCGTGGAAACCGCCTGCAGCCCTTTCAATGCCTACAGGGCGCTTCGTGCGATAAACCCGGGTCCGTACATGTATTACCTGGAGTTCGACGGGTACTCCATCGCAGGCTCTTCTCCCGAGATGCTTGTAAGGGTAGAAGGTAACAAAGTGGAGACCAGGCCCATAGCAGGAACGCGAAGGCGCGGGAGTACGGACGGGGAAGATAAGGAACTGGAAAAGGAACTGCTGGCGGATGAGAAAGAGCGTGCAGAACATATAATGCTTGTTGATTTGGCCAGGAACGATATAGGAAAGGTATCAAAGTTCGGTTCGGTAAAGGTTGACTCGCTGATGCATTTCGAGCGTTTTTCCCACGTAATGCACATTGTCAGCAGCGTAAGCGGCGAGCTTAAGGAAGGGATGGGAGCATTTGACGCGCTGTCCTCGGCGCTGCCGGCGGGCACGTTGTCCGGTGCGCCGAAAATAAGGGCAATGGAGATAATAGACGAGCTCGAGAATGTAAAAAGGTGCCAATACGGCGGCGCGATAGGCTACCTGGGCTTTGACGGCAATCTTGACAGCTGCATTGCCATAAGGACGATAGTTTTCAAAGGAGGAAAAGCGTATATCCAGGTAGGCGCGGGCATTGTCGCTGATTCCGTGCCGGAGAAGGAATACGAGGAATCGATCAATAAGGCGGCAGCCTTGTTTAAAGCCGTTGAGGAAGGAGGAAGCCTTGAATGATACTGATAATAGACAATTACGACTCTTTCACATACAACCTTTACCAGTACGCGGGTGAAATCCATGAGAATGTGGAAGTATACAGGAATGATTCGCTGACGGTTGAAGAGGTTGTTGCAAAAAAACCGGCAAGGATAATCATTTCGCCAGGACCCGGTTACCCGGCGTCAGCCGGCATATCCGTCGAAGTAGTCAGGAGGCTGGGAGCGCATGTGCCTATTCTCGGCATATGCCTTGGACATCAGGGGATAGCGGAGGCATACGGCGGTAAGGTGGTTCGCGCGGCCGAGCCGGTTCACGGGAAAGCTTCAAAGATCGAGTTGCTGCCGGGATGCGCTCTTTTTGAAGGCCTCCCCTCAAGGATTGCCGGCGGAAGGTACCATTCGCTTGCAGTTAAGCGGGATGATCTGCCTGACGTGCTGAAAATAACGGCGATTACGGATGATGGCGTGATAATGGGGTTAAAACATAAAGAATACAATGTCTTCGGGATACAATTCCACCCGGAATCCATATTGACGCCATGCGGGAAAAAGATACTGGAGAATTTCATTAATCTTTCATGCAGCTGATATCGGGGGAAGAGTATTGCATGAAGGAGAAGCGGATAAGCGAGCGGATAAAAGAGTGGATAAAAGAGTTAAGAAATAGTTGAGTGCTGAAAAAAAGCAGAGATGTGAAAAGAAGAGAGGAGAGTGGATCGGAAATGATTAAGACGGTATTGAAAAAATTGTTGCTTGGGGAAAATCTCACGGAACAGGAAGCGATGGATGCAATGAACTGTATTATGGAAGGCGGCGCAACCGACTCACAGATAGGCGGGTTCCTTACGGCGCTGAGGTTCAAGGGGGAAACAGCAGAGGAAGTTGTCGGGTTTGCAAAAGCAATGAGGCAAAAGGCGGCGAAAGTAACGCACGCACAGCCATACTGCATCGACACGTGCGGCACCGGCGGTGACGGTACAGGAACATTCAATATTTCAACCGCCGCGTCTATCGTGGCGGCAGCGGCTGGCGCCAGGATAGCGAAACACGGCAACAGGGCGATGTCCAGCAGCAGCGGCAGCGCGGATGTGCTTGAGGCGCTGGGGGTTAATATTAATTTGAGTCCATCACAGGCAGGCAGTTGCATTGACCAGGTCGGAATCGGTTTTATGTTCGCACAGTTATTCCACCAGTCAATGAAGCATGCCGCGGGTGCAAGGAAAGAACTGGGCATCAGGACGGTATTCAACATACTCGGCCCGCTGACCAATCCTGCCGGGGCCAAGGGGCAGCTCCTGGGCGTTTTTGACGGCGGCAGCGCCTTATTGATGGCAGAAGCCCTTATGAGGCTCGGAACCGAAAGAGCGCTGGTTGTTCACGGGAGCGACGGGCTTGATGAAATAACGATAACAGGAAAAACGAAGATTGCGGAGTTAAATGACGGAACCATAAAGGAGTATTTCCTTGACACTTTGGACATGGGAATACCCAGGGCCAGCCTTGAGGAGCTTGCCGGCGGGGATGCTTCAACAAACGCCGGTATTATCCGTTCAGTGTTTTCCGGTGAACAGGGGCCCAGGAGAAACATTGTGCTTGTTAACGCAGCGGCTGCTTTATACGTGGCAAGGATTGCAGGGAGCCTGCAAGAAGGTTTGAAAATTGCGGCGGAAGCTATTGATACCGGCAAGGCGGCTTTAAAGCTGGAAGAGCTTTGCGAATATACGCAGTCGGCTGCTGCAGGAATCGGGGAGGCAACGGCATGATCCTTGATGATATTGTCAACAGGAAAAGGGAAAGGCTGCGGGAAGAAATGATGCAAACCGGCATTGAATCATGGAAGCAAATGATAATGAGAACCGGGCTGCATAAGCCGGTTGATTTCGCCGGCGCATTGAAGCGAAACGGGAAGCTTTCCATTATAGCTGAAGTCAAAAAGGCCTCGCCGTC
>JBLNDI010000003.1:0-3376 GCA_050261495.1 Bacillota bacterium | reverse complement strand
CTTTATTGAAAGATACGCTTCCATGTATGCCGCAAACTTGTCGCAAAACTCGATAATCCTGCCGTCCAGCGGCGAAAACTCATCCAGGTTGTATTTTTCATTTATCATTTCGGTGCTTGTGTTAATTGCCTTTCCATCCACCACAGCCTTGTCCTCAAACTCATTTTCGGTGAAATAACATATTTCAGGCCGCCAATGCTTAGGCAGGAGCGGCAGCAGCTTCTCTTTCATCTGCTTATCCTCTATTTCTTTTATAAGGCCGCTTATTTCCGCCGCCGAGTTTTTAACCGGTGAAATGATATCTCTTGTGAGGACTTCGGGCATATCGTGGAACAGGCCGGCAAAAAAGTTATTGTACTTGCGCTTGCAGCAGGCATTGAACCCGAGCGTCAGCATGTAGGTAAGTATCGCCACGACCAGCATATGCCCGGCAACGGACGTCTCGGGCACCCGATGGGTCTGCGCCCATCTTTGCTGGAATCTCAGCTGGCCGACCAGGTTTAAAAAATCCTTGGCGCCGCTGTTGAACACAAGCTTTCGCACGCCGTCTATATCCTGGTGTTTTTCCAATTGCTTGTCGATGCTTCTTTTTGTTTCTTCAATGCCATAAAAGCCTTTGCAAAGATTGTACACTATATTGAATTCCCAACTCGTGGCAAGGTAGTGGGACGCGCTCAGGATGCGCTTTTCACGGCGGCAGCAGCCTGGATCCAGGAAATACTGCTCCATGCGCTCCCCGAAATTATCGTGTATGTCGTTTATCCCCATCCCAATGAGCTTGTCGATGACAAGCCTGTTGATTTTTTCGCCGTGTTTTTCCATCAGCATGTGAAAGATGGGGGGCTTAATATCAGTAAGCACCACTCGGTGGAAAAATTCAAAAATCGCTCCTTCGATAAGCCCGGTCCAATCGATATCGGCCGTTTCTTCCTCAAACTTTCCGATGACGTAAGCGTAAAACAGCTTGTGCGCCTGCTTGTCCAGCTCGGTAAAGCCTTTATGGGGCCTGATATGATCATTCCAGCGCTGCATACTGGCAGCCTGGTAAATAAACTTGAGGATATCCGCGTTTATCATGATATCTTCACAAACCTCCCCGAAAGCGCAAACCTTGTTTTACGCTCACTGGTCATTATTGAAAGAACGCCAAAAATCTCCATCCTTATCTATAATATCGGAAATTTCTTCGAAAGAAACGGAGAACTCGGGAAATCCCGCGGCATACGGGGCTATCTCGTACAACCCGAAATAAATGTTCAGCGAATTCCCGGACAGGTAGAACGGCTGGTCCGGCTTAATGCCTTCGTACATATCAGGCCATAAAAACGTGCCGTCCTGATCGCTTTCGACCTTCGCCCGTATCTTTGCGCCTACAATTTCGCTAAGTATCCCGACGTAATCGCTGCCCTTTTTAAAAAGGTCCTGCAGCTTGTAAAAAGATCCCGTCCTGGTATTGATATGCACATACTCAACTACGGGAGTGCCGTGCGCCGCTCCGAAAGAGTAGTTGTAGCCCGATTTCTTCAGCACCAGCAGGTCTTTGCGGCTCCAGGCTATCGAAAATCCGCAGGTGTAGCTGTAATCAAGGTCATCTGTCGGTTTTACGTCAATTGTAAGAATATCCGTCCATAAATCCCTGAGCCTGGAATTTACCTTTTCTTCAATACCCGGGTTTTCCATATTGCTTAACACGGGGTAGTACACAATATAATCCTTGTTCGGCCTGAATTTTTCCTCGTTAACACGGATTCCGCTTTCAATGACAACACAGCAGAGAGGTCTGTGAATGACGCTTCCCTGCTCGTTCATATAGAACTCCCTATTGTCTATATCGGCGTAGACCAGGCCGTTCAGCAGTTCCATCCTGCCGGTTCCCTCGACGGAGGGCAGCGTTTCAATCCTTTTTCCTTTCTTATCAATAAAAAACGTCGAGATGCTGTCGCTTGCGCACGCAACCCCGTTTTTAAACGGCTCTATGCTGTAAAATATAAAGTCTGTCATTATTTTGCCCTTGTCGGTGGCAAGGGCGAACTTGCTGCCTGCAAACGGGTTATCCGCTATCTTCGGGATTCCCAGCGCGGCCATGCCTTCCCCGAGCAGCAAAATCTCAGAATACTGGGGAGGTATTACAAATTTGCCCGTCTTGTCGATCAGGCCCACTTTTTCACCCGGGTATTCCCATGAAACATCGACTACTGCCAAATCGCCGCGGAAATCTCCCGCATACGTGAAAGACGGCGGTATGGCCACATTGCCGTTCTTGTCCAGGTACCCGTATTTACCTTCCTCTTCGCCGGCAAATCGCGCCATCCCGGAAGAAAAACCCCCGACATAATTGTATTCCAATGTTCTGATCAGGTTTCCGTCCTTGTCTATCAATGCAAATGTTCCGTCGGCCTGTTTCACCGCCGCCTGTTCTTCATCAAAATCCGTAACCGATTTATAGACCGGTTCGACAACCGGCTTGCCCGTTTCGTCAAGATAGCCGTACAACTCGGCTCCTTCCTGGTTCATTATCGAAAATACCGCTCTGCTGTTCTTATAACCTCTTATGTAGTAATACTTTTCCGAAATTATATTTCCACCTTCGTCAAGTACGACAAACCCGTCTCCGACCCGGGCAATTGCGAGTTTTTCACTGTATTCGTTGATATTGTCATATATAGGTTCTGCGATATATTTCCCCGAGGTATCAATAATCCCGTATTTTCCGTTTACGCCCACTATTGCGCGCTGGTTTGGCTGAAACCTCCGGGCTTCCGAAAATACGGGTTCTATTACGAAACTGCCCCTGCTGTCAATATAACCCCATTTCAATTCCCCAAGGTAATTTTCCAACGCGGGGTAAATGCCAGGCTCCCCCGCATCCAGCTCCCGGACCTCGATATGGGCGCCGTCAGGCGACGCGTAAGATTCAATTTGCTGAGAAACCAAACCTGCTTCGGTAGACTCGGTTATCAGACCCGTTTCACGGCCGGCGCACGATACGGCCGCCAGGAGCGACAGCGCTGACAAAAGAATAACAGAGGCTCTTTTCGGTTTCATTGGATTACCTCCGTGAAATAAATATTAAAGCCCGCATTTTTATATTTATATAAATTTTTATATTTATATAATATCATAGCTTTCTTAATTAATATATGTGAATAATTCAATTGAATTAAAAAAATCGACATAATATGACAAAATTCTATAGGTATAAATCATTTCACGGATTTGTTGCATGGTTCCAATATGTTATAATAAACACTGTGTTATAACCCAAGTTTAACAGAACAACAGTTTGAATATTAAAAAAAATCTTTCAAAAGCCGCGAAAAATCGCGGTTTTTTGCTTGCTATTTTTTTCTTTGTGTGGTATAATAAAGAAGACGTA
>JBLNDI010000002.1:0-26699 GCA_050261495.1 Bacillota bacterium | reverse complement strand
ATGCCTCCGGAATTGCCGTCCGGATAATCCGGTATACGCAGTTCGCCAGTAGCCCTTTCTTGTGTTGGCCCATTTCCAAGCTGTTTCTTTATCCAGGCCCGCTCTTTTAAGATTTTCAAAGCGTGTCCGTATTCTTTTCCATCGTTTCCAGGTTACCATTCTGATGCGGCTCCTTGTCCATTCGTCCAAAGCCTGCATGAGTTTCTTCATGTCCGCCAGCTTGAAGTAGTTAACCCACCCTCTGATTATTTGATTAAGGCGGGCTTTCCTGAGTTCAATACTCATTCCGTTGCTGCGTCCAGTCACTTCCCGGATTCTATCCTTGAGCTTCTTCACGCTTTTAGGATGGACTCTCAGTCTTCCTTCTCCTTTGCAGGTATAGAAGCTATACCCCAGGTATTTGACATTGCTTATGTGTGCTACCTGGGTCTTCTCCCGATTTACCTTCAGAAACAGTTTCCTTTCAATGTACGGTAGAATGTTCTCCAGTGTGCGCTGTGCCGCCTTCTTGCTTTTGCAGAAGATCATCATATCATCTGCATAGCGTACAAAGCGGTGTCCTCGCTTTTCCAGTTCTCGGTCACATTCATTCAGCATGATGTTGCCAAGCAGTGGGCTTAGTGGACCTCCTTGCGGAACTCCTTCCCGGCTTTCTTCAAACATTCCTCCAACCATTATCCCTGCTCTCAGGAACTTATGAATGAGTGATATCGCCCGTCCGTCTTTTATCGTTTCCGATAAGAGCTGAATGAGCTTGCTCTGGTTAACCGTGTCGAAATACTTTTCCAAATCCATATCAACTACATATTTGTAGCCTTCTGTTATGTTGGCTTTGCATCTCCTGAGGGCGTCGTGCGCACTCCTTCCCGGTCGAAACCCAAAGCTATTGTCTGAAAACTGCTTCTCAAAGATAGGAGTTAGAACTTGACATATTGCCTGCTGGACGAACCTGTCAACGACTGTGGGTATCCCCAGTTTTCTGGTATTCCCATTTTCCTTGGGTATTTCTACCCTTCTTACTGGTTTTGGACGGTATTTTCCGTCCCGGATAGATTGCAAGAGTTCTTCCCGGTGTTCTCTCAGGTAGGGCAGAAGTTCATCCACCTGCATCCCGTCAATTCCACCTGCGCCTTTGTTTCTCTTTACCTGCTTGTAGGCCCGGTTTAGATTCTCCCGGCTTAGGATTTGCTCTAACAATCCCTCCGTCTGCATATTCGTGTCGGTGATGTCGGTTTCAGTCATCCTCGATGGCTCGCACGCTTCCGCATACTCTCTCTGTTCCGCAGATACCGTTTGCGGATAGCCTTCTTTTCGAAGTTGTCTGTGTTTTAATTCGCCATTTTCGGTAACTTTCATTGACCCTCACCTCCTCTGGTTCGGCCCTTCTCCGATACTGTCGACTGTATCGAATACTATGGCCTCTGCTGACTTCTCACGACAAATCTTATTTCAACCGGGTTTCTTACTCCGTTTCCACCCGTCCGTGAGATCTCCCCAGGTAAGAACGCAATCTTTCTCTCCATCTATCTGCCACATTTACAGTGCTTGGTTCCGGGTAGTTATTGGACTTCAGTTTGTTTAGCAACCTTATCCACCTTGCACTGCCTATATGTGATTTCTGTTCGTCAGACCGGAGATTTGCCGCCGACTTCCTTCGGATTCCACCTTGCGGTGGACACCCTTGTCTTAAGCTATACACTTCCCACTACCAGGGCGTGTTCGGGACTTCCACCCGTTAGATTGCGCCCATGCTGGGCGCACTAAAAAGAACTATCTTTTATTGATAGTTCCTTTTTTTAGTTGCGATTGTTTCACGTGAAACATTATTCTATACGTCCAAATTTGTTACATTTTTTGCGTTTTGATGTATAAATTCTTTTCTCGGCTCCACGTTGTCACCCATCAGGATGGTGAATATCTCCTCAGCCGCAACTGCATCCTCGAGTTCAACCTTCAGCATTGTCCTGGTTTCCGGGTTCATGGTCGTTTCCCATAGCTGCTCCGCACTCATTTCTCCAAGTCCTTTATATCTCTGGATATCGTACTCGCCCTTCTTCCAGTTTTTCTCCCTCTGTATCCTTTCAATATCTTTTTCATTATATGCGTAATATTCCTCTTTACCTTTATATACCCTGTAAAGAGGCGGCATGGCTATGTATATGTGGCCTTTCTCAACCAGCGGCTTCATATACCTGAAGAAAAACGTCAACAATAACGTTCTGATATGCGAACCGTCCACGTCAGCATCCGCCATTATGATCACTTTCCCATAACGGAGTTTCGTTATATCGAAATCTTCGCCTATACCGGCTCCCAAAGCTGTTATTACCGGCAAAAGCTTTTCATTAATATATACTTTTTCCGGCCGTGCCTTTTCTACATTCAGCATTTTCCCCCACAAGGGCAGTATTGCCTGGAATCTCCTGTCTCTTCCTTGTTTTGCAGAGCCTCCGGCCGAATCACCTTCAACAATGTAGATCTCGCATATCGAAGGATCTCTTTCAGTACAATCCGCCAATTTCCCCGGCAATGTTGTCGTTTCAAGTGCGTTTTTTCTTCTTGTGAGTTCCCTCGCTTTCCTTGCCGCTTCCCTTGCCTTCGACGCCGTCAGGCATTTTTCCAGTATCATTCGTGAAACCTGTGGATTTTCTTCAAGGTATGTAGCAAGCTTTTCTGAAACCACATTTTCCACCAGGCTTCTGATTTCACTATTGCCAAGTTTTGTTTTAGTCTGTCCCTCGAACTGGGGTTCAAGGAGTTTTACGCTGATAACCGCTGTCAGTCCCTCCCTGACATCTTCTCCCATGAGGTTTTTATCGTTTTCTTTTAACATATTGTATTTTCTTGCGTAATCATTCATTACTTTTGTAATGGCGGTTTTGAATCCTGTAAGATGGGTGCCTCCTTCGGTTGTCGCTATATTGTTCGCATAGCTGAAAATGTTCTCAACATATCCGTCGTTATACTGCAATGCTATTTCACATACGGACATATCTTTTGATCCTTCTATATATATAGGCTTTTCATGCAGCACTTCCTTGTTTTTATTTATATACTGCACGAATGAAACGATTCCGCCCTCGAAATGAAATATTTTCTCTATTTTTTCTTCATGCCTGTCGTCAACAAGGGTTATTTTCACTCCCTTGTTTAAATACGCCATCTCCCTGTATCTTCCTATCATGGAGTCAAAATCAAACACCACGTCTTCAAAAATAAGAGGATCCGGCTTGAACGTCGTTTTTGTCCCTGTTCTTTGAGTTTCCCCTATTACTTCAAGGGATGATGCGACTTTTCCCCTCTCGAATCTTTGCCTGTATATTTTCCCGTCCCTTGATACCTCAACTACCATGTATTCCGAAAGGGCATTCACCACCGACGCTCCTACGCCATGCAATCCTCCCGATACGGTATAGGCGCCCGTACCGAACTTTCCTCCCGCGTGCAGCATTGTATGCACTACTTCTATCGTGGGTATTCCTACCGTCGGGTGAATTCCGACCGGTATCCCGCTTCCGTTGTCAGTGACTGTCACGGAATTGTCCTTGTTTAAAACAATATTGATTTCGTCACATCTTCCCGCAAGAGCCTCATCTATGCTGTTTGCTACAATTTCATAAACCAAGTGATGAAGGCCTTTTGTAGATGTGCTTCCAATGTACATGCCCGGCCTTTTTCTTACGGCTTCGAGTCCTTCCAATACCTGTATCTGGTTTTCATCGTACTTAGCTCCGTTACCATTGTGTCTCTCTTCCATTTTATCCTCCCGTTGTACTGTGCATTATCGTATGTTAGCAATATTATCTATATATCCCGATCTTTTCTGAAGTGTTACGGACGATATTGGCGAAAGGTATATCCTGCTCTTCTTATCAATTTCCGTAATTATAAATGTCTTTGGAAGTTCTTCCGATATCGATTCCACAAAACCCTCTTCTTCGGCTATTTTAAGGAATTCCTTCGTATCTTTTGAAATTGTGGTTGTGTCAATATCCATTATAGCTATTATATTCTTTACAGGTATAACCACGTCCCCGCCAATGTGTAAAAACATTCCATTCCTCCGCAACATTTATTTATTAACTACTATAATTATTTTATCGCATTTATCACGTCAGTGCAAACGCATGGCATCTTGCACATATATGCTATTATTCTCTTTCCGTATCAACTTTTCCGGCTCTGACATGGAAAAATACGGCTCCTTTCTTGTCCCTGCTGTAGAACTTCCTGTCTGTACAAGTAATAAAAACCTGCAACCCGTCTACGCTATCCATAAGGTATTCTTTTCTCTTTGCATCCAGTTCGGATAGTACGTCATCAAGCAAAAGTACGGGAAATTCCCCAATCTCTTCTTTTATCAAGTCAATTTCACCCAGTTTCACAGATAATATAGACGTTCTTTGCTGGCCTTGCGAACCATATACTTTAGTATTTTCCCCGTTAAGCAATATATCTATGTCATCCCTGTGAGGCCCGGCTGCAGTCGTTCCTTTCCTCAACTCTTCCTTCCTGTTTCTGCAAATCGTTTCGCTGAATAAATCCTCTATATCTTCTATTTTTGAATTCTTGTCAATATTTATTGAAGGTTTATAAATAAGCTCAAGTTTCTCCCCGTGATTTGTCAGTTGCCCGTGCCTTAATCTTGCAAAATCATCAAGTCTTTTTATCAGGCTCATCCTTTCTGCGATGATTTTTGCACCTGTCTTCGCTAAATGCACGTCCCATACATCCAGCATGTTTTCATCGATTCTTTTATCAATTGCTTCTCTTAGCATCGTATTTCTTTGAAACAATATCCTGGCGTATTGCTGAAGTTCATAAAAATAAGCAGGTTTAATCTGGCTTATCGCAATATCAATAAAGCGGCGTCTTTCAGCCGGACCCTGCTTTATTATCATGAGATCCTCCGGAGAAAACATTACCGCGTTCAGGTGTCCCATCAGGCTCCCAATCTTTTTCATTTTTATGCCGTTTATCCTGATCCTCTTTTTTTCTTCGGGAGTAAAAGAAACACCTATTTCTTCCTCGCTGTCGCTCTTCCTTAATAATATGGCCACTTCAAACCCGGAAGTTCCGTTCCGGACCATCTCCTGGTCCCTGGATGTCCTGTGCGATCGTCCCGACGAGCATAAAAACATTGCTTCAATAATGTTTGTTTTCCCCTGAGCGTTATCTCCATGTATTATATTAAATTTATCCGAAAAATTTATATCTAGTACGCCATAATTTCTGAAATCTTTTAATCTAAGGTTTTTTATCCACAACCGGCTGCTTCCTCCGCATTATTATAATTCAGTATATATTCCTTTACCAGCAACGAAAACTTCATAACTTTTTCTATTTTCTTATCGGTAGTATCAGGTAAGCAAATTCATCGCCTTGTACAGGCTTTATGGTACATGGTCCGATATCCGTTGTAAAGCTGATATTGACCGTTTCATTATCGATAACCCTGAGCGCTTCTATAAAATATCGAGGATTAAATGATATTTCAAGGTTTTTCCCTTCAGCTTCAACAAATATTTCTTCTCTTGCTTTGCCAACTTCCGTATTTGACGTAATAACCACTTTATCTCCCGATATATCCAAGCTGACCGGGTATCTTCTCTCTTCGCTCGTTATCACCAGCGAAGCCCTTTCAAAAGCCGCCAGAAGTTTTTTCGTATCTACTTTGATACATGTTTCATATTCGCTTGGAATAATTCCCAAATAATTCAGGTATTCTCCTTCGAGAAGGCGCGATACCATAATGCATTTGCCCATATCAAACAGTATCTGGTTTCCGGAAGTATATATATACATATCATCCTCAACTTGCTGTATTATTTTTGAAATCTCGTTTAAAGTCTTCCCAGGTATGACGATGCTTATATCTTCCGTATCATCCTCTATTGCAGCTCTCCTTAATGCGAGCCTGTACCCGTCGATTGAAACCACGGTAAACTTGCCGTTCTTTTTTTCGAAAAGTGAGCCTGTGAGAATCGGCCTGTTTTCATCAAGGCTTATGGCAAATATCGTTTGCCTTATCATGTCCTTTACAACCTTCTGGCTCAGCTTGATCCCTTTCTCCTTAGGTATCGAGGCAAGAGCGGGATACCCTTCCGGAGAAAGTCCTCTTATTTCGAAATACGAATTTTCACATTCTATTGAAACGTTATTGTTTTCTTTAACTTCGATTAAAATTTCTGCATCGGGCATTCTTCTTACTATATCTCCGAACATCTTTGAATCAAGGACTATCGATCCTTTTTCCCTGACATCAGCTTCCACGTAGCATTCTATGCCTATTTCAAGGTCATTTCCCGTTAACTTCACTTTATCGCCGGCTTCAATCAATATTCCTTCCAGTATTGGAATCGTAGTTCTCGTCGAGACGGCTTTCTGAACTATGTTTATTCCTTCCGTTAAATTTTCTTTTGAGCAAATTATTTTCATTTATATGTACCCCCATTACGTTTTTTATATTTAATATAAACTTATAGTAATAGTAATAAGCGTTGTTAATTTCGTGAATAACCCGTGTCCACATCGGAAATCCAGCATTTCTCGTGTTGATTTTTGTGTGGATTTCCATTTGAGAATTTTATCAAAGATAATTTCTAAAATAAATATCAACACCCAAGAAATATAAATTTATCCCCATATCAACAAAAACTGGGGATAAGTTTCAAATCATTTTCCCGTAATGCTTCTTTTTAATTCGTCAATGGTGCGCTTCGTTTCCATGTTATTCTGAATATCCTCTTCTATCTTCTGTATGGCGTGTATCACGGTTGTGTGGTCGCGTCCACCGAATTCTTCTCCTATTTTCGGGAGCGATGTTCCTGTAATTTCCCTGCAAAGGTACATTGCTATCTGCCTGGGATACGCTATATTCCTGTTTCTTTTCTGGGATATGAAATCTTCCGGCCGAAGGTCAAAATACCTTGATACGGCTTCTATAATATGGGATACGTCGATAATCCGGTTGTTTGTCGAAGATAAAAGCTCTTTAAGCGCCTCGGTGCATAAATCTATTGATATCGGCGTTTCCGTAAGGGACGAATATGCTATAACTTTGTTTAAAGCTCCTTCAAGCTCTCTTATGTTGGAAACTACCTTGTCGGCTATAAATACAAGCACATCGTCCGGTATTGAGACATTTTCCATCTGGGCCTTTTTCTTCAGAATCGCAATCCTGGTTTCAAGGTCGGGAAACTGTATGTCGGCTGTAAGCCCCCACTCAAACCTTGACCGGAGCCTGTCCTCAAGCGTGGGTATGTCCCTGGGAGACCTGTCGCTTGATATGACAATCTGCTTGTTTGCCTCGTACAGGGCATTGAAAGTGTGGAAAAATTCCTCCTGGGTTCTTTCTTTTCCTCCAATGAACTGTATATCGTCTATAAGAAGCACGTCAATGTTTCTGTACTTGGCCCTGAATTCCTCGTTTCTGTCATCTTTAATTGCATTTATCAATTCGTTCGTAAATTTTTCCGACGATACGTATAAAACCCTTGAAGAACTATTCTGGCTTAATATGTAATGGCCTATGGCATGCATCAGGTGGGTCTTTCCGAGACCAACCCCGCCGTAAAGAAAAAGCGGGTTGTAAGCTTGCGCCGGCGCCTCGGCTACAGCTACGGATGCTGCATGTGCCAGCCTGTTGCTGTTTCCTATGACAAACGTGTCAAACGTGTATTTCGGGTTGAGTACGGAGTTGTACAATTCTTCATTATCGTTTGCATCCCTTCGCCTCTTTGACGATTCTTGCGAAGGAGTGGAAATGACAATAGAATATTCCCGCGAAGTAACTTGTTTTACCGCATTTGAAATCAGCGCAAGATACCTTGATTCTAAAATGCCTTTGTTAAAATCTGTGGGTACTCCAAGTTCGAGGGTGGTTGAATCTATGTAAACGGGTTCTATTGTTTTTATCCATGTATTGTAACTGATTTCGGTCAATTCATTTCTTAAAAGATCCAGCACCTTAGGCCACAAACCCGAAAGTGTCGCATTCATATTTCTTCCTCCAAAGGCAAGTATTCGAATATAGCGTTTCTCACGTGGTAATAGACGGCATTTATAAGTTATATGTATATCGGCCGCATTTTCTTTTGTACAGAGTGTCAATCTTTAGCATAAATAAATATATCAGACTTCGGTCCAATATTCAATTGAAAAATGTCTACTTATCCACAATTAGGATATAAAATCTTTAATTATCCACAGTGATTTTAGAGATTGCCTTTGGTATGGAAAAAATATGGTTGGGGTGCAGGTCGCGGTTCCCGGCGCGGATATGAATTTTCTTGACACAGGTGAAAGATTTAATATATAATTGGCGTGGTGTCTCTTTAAAGGGATGCGTATTTTGAGTTTAATTATTTTTTTATTTGCAAATACTTTAGGTTGGAATATTTTCTCCGGCAATGAATGGAGGTGTTGACAATGTTAAGGACATATCAACCTAAAAAAAGGAAAAGAAGCAAAGTGCATGGTTTTATGAAAAGAATGAAAACCGCCGGCGGAAGAAAAGTGTTAAGAAGGCGCAGGCTAAAAGGAAGAAAAGTGCTATCAGCATAAGACCGCACGAGTGTGGTCTTTTTCTTTAATTTTGCTTGCAAGAGGATTAAATGAAAAAGACGGTATCTTTAAAGAAAAATTATGAATTCGTCCGTATATACAAAAAGGGCAAATTCTTTGCGGGAAGGTACTTGGTTATTTATGTATTGAATAACCGCCTGGGAATCAACAGGCTTGGAATAACCGTAAACAAAAAAGCAGGCAAAAGCGTCAGGCGCAACAGGATAAAAAGGTTGATAAGGGAGAGTTACAGGTTATACGAGGATTTTATTTTAGAAAGTTATGACATAGTGTTTTTTGCAAGGGAAACGGAATTGGAGTACACATATAAAGAAATAACGAAGGAAATGAAATACCTTCTTAAGAAAGCGCAGGTCTTTGACCAGGAAAAATGGGATGGGTTGGAAAAATCTTAATATATGTGATAAAACTATATCAAAAATTTATATCACCTTTGAAAGGCAAAAAAAGCTGCAGGTTTTATCCAACCTGCTCTCAATATGCGATTGATGCGGTGGGGAAGTATGGCGTCATAAAAGGATGCATGCTTTCAATAAAGAGGTTGTTGAGATGCCACCCATTTCATCCGGGAGGATATGATCCGGTGAAGTAGGAGGAAAAAATACGAAAGGGAAATAGAACATGTTTGATTTTATTGCATATCCGCTGGGAAAATTTCTTTTGTTCATATATAATATAGCATTTCAAAATTACGGGCTGGCGATAATAATTTTTACGCTTATTGTAAGGTTGGCCATGCTGCCGCTCACGATCAAGCAGTATAAATCATCCTCGAAGATGCAGGAAATACAGCCTCTTATAAATGATATCCAAAAAAGATATAAAGATGACAGACAAAAAATGAACGAGGAACTGATGAAGCTTTACCAGGAGCACAATTACAACCCGGCCGGAGGCTGTCTCCCGATGTTTTTGCAGTTACCGATAATGTTAACCCTTTACTGGGTCATAGTTCAGCCGCTTAAATTCATGCTCAACAAAACAGCCGAGCAGATAGATAAAATCGTTGAAGCGGCGGCCAAAGGGGTGGCTGCGCTGGAAGCGGCGACAGGAACCGCAGGCGCTGTGTCAAGAACTTTTGAAGAAATAATCAAGTCCTGGGGATCCCACAGGGAAATACAGGCGATGAATTTCTTCAACGAACACCAGGAAGCGCTTTCCCAGGTATCCGGGTTGCTGCACAAGTCCGAGCTGATCGATTTCAGAAATTTTCTCGGGCTGCATTTGGGAGAGACTGCGACGTATGACCTGGGCAAGATTGCGGCGCAGCCGGGAGTTTATATCCCGCTGCTGATACTGGTTATTATTGCGACGGTAACGACGTATTTTTCCGGAAGAATCTCAATGCCTAAAACCGGAGATGATTCAAACGCCAAGGCGACGGGCTGCTCAAACAACACGATGGTGCTTATAGGACCGGTCATGACGCTGATGTTTTCGTTCCAATTGCCGGCGGGCGTAATTCTTTATTGGACAGCAGGCTACGTTGTAGGTATTGTTCAGCAATTAATAGTAAATAAATATGTATTGGACAAGAAAAACAAACCGGCCGGGAATACGGCCGAAGCAAAGAAGTCCGGCAATGAAGCGGGTGTTTTAAAAGCCGGGGATGAAATAAATACAGGGGAATCCGTCCCTTCTGATACAGTTGATAATGAGGATAAATCGAAAAAAGGAGAGGCTGCAGAAAAGCCTAAACAGGGAAAAGCCAAGGACGGGGGTCATAAAGGAGGAAAGAAGAAAAAGGGCGGAAAGAAAAAGAAGTAAGCGAATAAGCAGTTTAAAGCTTAAAAAGGAGGCTTTTCGAAAATAGATGAAACAGGTAGTTGAAAAATCCGCAAAGACGGTGCAGGAAGCGATAGACATGGCCCTTGACGAGCTTGGGGTCCAGTTGGACGATGTTGATGTAAATGTTTTGGATGAAGGCACGAAAGGTATTTTTGGAATAGGCGGCAAAAACGCCAGGGTGCGGGTAAAACTAAAAGGTTCGCAGAAAGAGGAAGGCATCCGGTTCTTACGGGAAGTATTCGACAAGATGAACGTGGATGTGAACATAGACGAAATAGAAGATGAAGAATCCTTGCAGTTTAGAATCTCGGGAAAAGACAGCGGCATAATCATCGGCAGGAGAGGGGAAACCCTTGACGCGCTCCAATACCTTACAAGCCTTGTAGTAAACAGGAAAAACAGCGAGTACAAGAGAGTCACGATTGATATTGAGAATTACAGGCAAAGAAGGGAAGAGACTCTTGTCAGGCTGGCAACCAGGCTCGCGCAAAGAGTCGTAAGAAACCGCAGGAGCATCACGCTCGAGCCGATGAATCCTTATGAAAGAAGAATTATACATTCCGCTCTGCAGAATAACAGCAATGTTGAAACGTACAGCGTGGGTGAGGAGCCGAACAGGAAAGTGATAATATCCCTCAGGCAGGGAGCGGGCTTGAAAAGATAGTAAAGCGGAACGAATGCATAAGCGGACGGAGGATGCAACCATAACGGCCTCTATCCGCTTTTTTCATGTTGACCCTTTTGGCCGGCGGCATTATTGAATATAATATCTGTAAGAAAATTATTTAAAGCGATTGGGGCGTTTTATGGAAAATATATGTGAACAGTACGTCGACAGCGATACCATTGCCGCAATATCGACTCCCCTCGGAACCGGCGGTATTGGGATTATCAGGATCAGCGGCCCGGACGCGTTTATCATAAGCGATCGGATATTCAGGGGCAGAATGGCGTTTAAAGACATGAAAAGCCACACCGTTTCCCATGGAAAGATAATTGATCCCTTAAACGGCAATTTACTGGATGAGGTCCTGATGATAAAGATGAAAGGTCCCAATACATTTACGGGTGAAGACACGGTTGAGATCAGCTGTCATGGTGGAATTATCGTATTGAGGAACGTACTTTCGCTTGTATTGAGGGAAGGAGCCAGGGCTGCCGGTCCCGGCGAGTTCACCAAAAGGGCCTTTATGAATGGGAAAATAGACCTTGCACAGGCCGAGGCCGTTATAGATCTTATCAATTCAAAAACTGACGAAGGTTCCCGTGCGGCTGCGGTGCAGCTGGAAGGCAGGCTTTCGCAGCGCATC
This sequence comes from Bacillota bacterium, assembly GCA_050261495.1. GTDB lineage: Bacteria > Bacillota > Clostridia > Acetivibrionales > DTU013 > JBMNKL01. The sequence continues at coordinate 15,015 of JBLNDI010000002.1, read as the reverse complement.
CGGGCGGCAAGGAAGGAATTGATCGGCTTGATTGCCCATATTGAAGCGGTATTGGACTACCCCGAATATGACATCGAAGAACTGACAGGCGAGAAGGTCATAAATGGGATACGGTCGGCAAGGGATGAAATATTGAGAATTGCGAAAAGCTATGACACGGGAAGGCTTTTAAAGGAGGGAATCAGCGCTGCCATAATAGGAAAGCCGAACGCCGGGAAATCGTCGCTGCTGAATGCGCTGGCCGGCGTAAGCAGGGCAATTGTCACCGATATACCCGGGACTACCAGGGATATAATTGAAGAGTATATAAATGTAAACGGCATACCGGTCCGGCTGCTGGACACGGCAGGCATACGGAAAACACGGGACCCCGTTGAATCGATTGGCGTGGAGAGGGCAAGGAAAGCGGCTTCCGAAGCCGACTTGGCGATTGTTGTCCTGGACGCTTCGACGGGGATACTGCCCGAGGATTGCGAAATCCTTACATTTTTAAAGGAGAAAAAGAAAGTTATTATTATAAACAAGACGGACATTGCGGATGAGGACAGGATCTCCGATATGAAGCGGCAGCTGGAAGAAGCGGGCAACTCTCCCGTTATAGTCGCATCAATGCTGGACGGCACGGGAATGGACGAATTGCTCGACGCAATAAGCGGACTGTTCATGGAAGGCGCCGTCGATGTGAACAATGAAGTTTTAATAACAAACATAAGGCACAAGACACTCCTGGAAAAGTCGGCCGAATCCTTGGCGTCGGCAAAGGAAGCGTATGAAAACGGGCTTACCCTGGACCTGGTAGCAATCGACATAAGGGAGAGCGCGGAAAATCTCGGCCGGATTACCGGCGAATCAGTGGGAGAGGACATAATAAACGAAATATTTTCCAGGTTCTGCATAGGAAAGTAGCATGCGCTTTAAGCCATGCTTGTTATTTTGTCATTTTGTTATATTGTTATATAGTTAAGATGTTATGAAATGCTAACGGAGGAGATATGGAGTATATAGCCGGAAACTTTGATATAGCCGTAATAGGCGCAGGCCATGCCGGGTGCGAGGCAGCCCTGGCCGGCGCGCGGCTTGGCATGAAAACAATATTATTTGCCATAAACCTGGACAGTATCGCAAACATGCCGTGCAACCCCAGCGTAGGCGGCACCGGAAAAGGGCATCTGGTGCGCGAAGTTGACGCATTGGGCGGCGAGATGGGCAAGTGCGCGGACAAGACGCTCATCCAGTCCAAAATATTAAACGCCGCAAAAGGACCGGCAGTCTATTCGTTGAGGGCACAGGTGGATCGCAGGCGGTACCAGGCGGAAATGAAAAATACTCTTGAAAGCCAGGAAAATCTTTACTTAAAGCAGGCGGAAGTAACGGAGATTTTGACGGATGAAACAAACCAGGTGACAGGGGTCAAGACCCATACGGGCGCGGTATATTACTGCAGGGCTGTCGTACTTGCAACAGGTACATACCTGAGGGGCAGGATAATCATTGGAGACATCAGTTACAGCGGGGGACCGGACGGATTGTTTCCCGCCAACAAGCTGTCCGAAAGCCTGAAAGAAAAAGGGATAGAACTTATGCGGTTCAAGACCGGAACCCCTCCCAGGCTTAACAAGAAAACCCTGGATTTTTCAAAATTCATCGAACAGCCCGGGGACGAAGTTATAATACCATTTTCGTTTGAGAATGAAGGGATTGAAAGGGAACAGGTTTCATGCTGGCTTACGTATACGAACAGCAAAACCCACGATTTAATCAGGGCGAATATTCACCGTTCGCCGTTATTCAGCGGGATGATAGAAGGAATCGGCACCAGGTATTGCCCGTCTATCGAGGATAAAATCGTGCGCTTCGCAGACAAGGACAAGCACCAGGTTTTTGTGGAGCCGATGGGACTCGGCACCCAGGAAATGTACCTCCAGGGGATGTCAAGCAGCTTGCCGGAGGACGTTCAAATCGAGATGGTGCATACGCTGCCGGGACTTGAAAACGCCCATATTATGAGAAGCGCTTATGCGATAGAATACGACTGCATAAACCCTGCACAGTTAAAGCCAAGCCTTGAGTTTAAAAACATAAGCGGCTTGTTTTCGGCAGGACAAATCAACGGCAGCTCCGGGTACGAAGAAGCCGCCGCGCAGGGCATAATTGCCGGCATCAACGCTGCGATGAAGCTTAAAAACAAACCACCGCTTGTCCTGGACAGGTCGGAAGCATATATAGGGGTATTGATAGATGATTTGGTTACAAAAGGAATCTCGGAACCATACAGGATTATGACCTCGCGCGCGGAGTACAGGCTCCTCCTCAGGCAGGACAACGCGGATTTGCGCCTGACTCCGAAAGGATACGAGGTAGGGCTGATCAGCCGCGAAAGATACGAAAGGTTTCTTGAGAAAAAGGACAGGATAGAAAAAGAAATAGAAAGGCTGGAGAATACTTTCCTGCCTCCTTCCGAAGAGATAAACAGTTTCCTGGTTTCGCTGGGCAGCACGCCAATAAAGGCCGGGATAAGGATGTCGGATCTTTTGCGCCGTCCGGAGATTACATATGACGCACTGGAAGCAGTAGATACCGGTAGGCCGGAGTACCTCAGGTCAAACGGGCGGAAAGGGTACAACCCGGTATCGCAGCAGGTTGAAATCACAATAAAATATGAAGGCTATATTAAAAGACAGATAATACAGGTGGAACAGTACAAGAAAATGGAGAAAAAGCGCATACCGGACGATATCGATTACGAGTCCATACACGGACTAAGGATAGAAGCCAGGCAGAAGCTGATGAAAATAAAGCCCGAATCCATTGGCCAGGCTTCCCGCATATCGGGGGTTTCGCCCGCCGATATCTCGGTGCTGATGATATACCTTGGCGCCAAGTACGGCTTGAACTAATTCCGGATGAGGATTAGCCGGCGATTGTTGACGGATAACGGTAAGGCGGTTAATTAAGGCGGTGATTGAAATAATGGAGACAGATGCCGTGCTTCTTTTGAAAAAAGGAGCGGAAGAACTCGGGGTAAATCTTGACGGGGCTAAAATTTCGGCTTTGTTCAAGTTCAAGGAAATCCTGCTTGAGTGGAACAAAAAATTCAACCTGACGGCTATTACGGACGAGAAAGAGTTCATTATCAAGCATTTTATCGACTCGTTAAGCGTCATTCCGTATCTCAGGCACGTGAAAAGCCTGATCGATGTGGGAACGGGGGCGGGTTTCCCGGGCATACCCCTTAAAATAGTCATGCCGTCGCTGGACATAATTCTGTTGGAATCACAGGAAAAAAAGGTAAAGTTTCTCGAAACGGTTGCCGGCGAACTGGGATTGACAGGCATTGCCGCGATACACATGAGGGCGGAGGATGCCGGCAGAATGCCTGAGTACAGGGAGAAAACGGATGCCGCCGTTGCCAGGGCGGTCGCTCCCATGCCTGTCCTGCTGGAGTATTGCCTGCCCCTTGTAAAGCAGGGAGGTATTTTTATCGCAATGAAGGGCGGCAAGGAAGAAGAATTGCCTTTTGATAAAGCCCTTGAAATACTTGGGGGCAGGGTGGAGGAAGAGAATAAATTTATATTGCCCTGCAGTTCGTTTAAGAGAAATGTTGTCGTAATAAGAAAGTTTCGACAAACACCGACAAATTATCCCCGAAAACCAGGAAAACCGTCAAAACAGCCGCTGGTTTAGGTAGAGTTTTGCTGTAATTTTAAATAATTAAACGAACGATTCTCTTTATTCAAAAAAGGAAAATAAAAATTGTTCGGCGAATATTATTCCGCATGTATTTAAGGTAATAATTGTAAAATATGCGGGTTGTTCATAGCCGGACAGGCATATGGTACGAGCCCGGAAGAGAAGGATGGTGCTGTATGCTGGAAAATAAGCTTCAATTCTTAAAAAACGAAAAAAAGGAAGACGCCAAGAACATATCTTATCTCAGCATTGATTCCGTAAGGCCCAATCCCTACCAGCCGCGAAAGCAATTCAGCAAAAGCGCCCTTGAAGAACTGCGGGAATCCATTCGGCAGTATGGTGTTATTCAACCCATCAATGTCAGAAAAATCTCAAACAATAATTACGAGCTCGTAGCCGGCGAAAGAAGGTTAAGGGCGGCGGTAATGGCAGGATTGAAAGAAATACCGGCAATCATTGTCAATGTCAATGATAATGATTCGGCAGTCATGGCGCTCATTGAAAATCTTCAACGCGAGGACTTGAATTATATGGAGGAGGCGGAGGGGTACAACAACCTCATAAATGAGCATGGATTTACACAGGAGGAGCTGGCCAGAAAAATAGGAAAAAGCCAGTCCACGATTGCCAACAAGATAAGACTGTTGAGGTTGTCCCCGCTCGTAAAGAAAATCCTTGCGGACAACAACCTGACGGAAAGGCATGCACGGGCGCTCCTGAAACTGAACGACGAGCAATTGCAGCTGAAAGTCCTGAAGCATGTCTGTGAAAGAGGTTTGAATGTAAAAAAGACGGAAGAACTAGTGGAAAAAGTTATTGAGAAGTATCTCAACCGGGATAAGGAAAAACCCGCTGAAAAGAAATTCACCAAAACGATTAAGGATATAAGGATCTTTGTAAATACTATACGCCAGGCTATCGATTTGATGAAAAAATCGGGAGTCAACGCAAAAGCGGCACAGATCGATAGAGGCGAGTATATCGAGTTTATAGTAAGGGTTCCCAAATCTTAAAACCCCTATCTTTGTAAGGTTGCTTCAAAAGCAACCTCTTTTTTTGTATCCCGGGGTCAGGCTTGAAATATTCCCTTATTCAATGTAATCAAAGCAATCAAGAACCCCTTCCCTTCGTTTGCCTTTGATTGCCATAGATTGCCTTGTAACCGGATGTAGGATTACAATAGATGTGTTACACCCAATAAAAAATAGTGCGGGAAGTTAACCAATAGTGTATGTTTAAGTTACCACAACAAAATACACAAGGAGGTCAGCTTCCCGCATGAATAGCATAACACAAGATATGAGGTATCGTCTATCATTTATTGAGTATTCACTGAAATATGGTGTGACAAAGGCGTGTAACACATGTTTGACAAACCAACATCACGACCCATAACAAAGCTGTCCGTTTGCTTGATTGGTCAATGGGTCCTGTATTATAATAAATTGTAAATCAGGCAAATTTCTATTTGGAACGGATAAACAAAATGAAAAAGATTAAAGTTCTTGCCATATTGCCCTATGAAGGATTAAAGAAAATCGTTACCGATATTGCAAATCAATATGAGCAAATATGTCTTACAGCAGTAGTTGGGGACCTTGGAGCAGGGGTCGCGCTTGCATCCCATGCCTCGGAAGATGGATATGATGTCATTCTCTCTCGAGGCGGTACAGCTCAAATGATTATGGATACTGTTTCTATCCCTGTAATAAGTATTGATGTTTCCGGATATGACATTTTCCGAGTAATCAGACTCGCAAAAAATTACTCCGGTAAATCCGCTTTGGTTGGGTTCCCGAATATTACTCATGGGGCCAAAATAATTTGCGAATTATTACAAACCGATCTTAATATTCAAACAATTCACAGCGAAGAGGAGGCCATTGCTGTTCTTGACGCCCTTTGTAGAGAGGGCTACAGCGTTATTATCGGAGATACGGTTACTATCCGTCTAGCGCAGGAAAGAGGACTTAATGGAATACTCCTGACATCCGGCCCAGAAAGTGTAAAAAATGCATTTGATGAACTCATAAAGATATGTTCGTATATTAATGAAAGCCAAAGCAAATCGTCATTCCTCAAAAGAATAATTGACGGAGCACCTGATGCATCGCTGGTATTCTCGGAAAATGGACTAATTATACATAAATCATGTCACCAAATCCCGGATGAATTGGTTAAACGCCTTGAAGTCTACATTGATCATGTTATGAATAATGGCTACATAAAAATATTAACTGAGTCTAACCTCGATACATGGTCTGTTACAGGCAATTTGATTCATTCTGATGATGATACCAAATATGCGGCATTCTATATCAAAAAGCTTGTGGATAAAAATAGTGAAAAGTACAACGGAGTACGTTTTATAAATAGAAACGATAATCCCCTGTTTTTTAACTATGCAGTAAAAGGCAAGCTTTTGTCAGATATCATAAAACAAGCCAAGGAGTATGAAAAATCCAACCGGCCTATTCTTATTACAGGAGAATACGGCACAGGCAAAAGCACGATTGCTTATACAATACACTTAAACAGTAAAAGAAATATCAATACTTTTATTTTTTTAAATTGTGAATACATAGGCACTGAACAGTGGAAAGAAATATTGTCGGGAAAATATGCTTCTTTTGTCGATATTAATGGTTGTGATCAATATACCTTCTATTTGCACAGAATAGATGCCCTTTCTAAGGCTGCTCAGAAATTGCTTCTGTCATATTTTTTGCCGGGCAGGGACAGTATTCTCCCCCATATAATAGCTTCTTCTATTACGCCATTGGAGGCATTCGTGAATAAGGGAGCTTTCTGCGGTGAATTATTAAACCGGATGTCATTTCTAAACATAAATATCCCTCCTCTTCGTGACAGAAAGGAAGAAATAAAAGATTTAGTCAGCATCTTTATCAGCAAATACAATGAAAAATACGGCAAGCAACTTGTTGGCATCGACGGGGACGCCCTTGAATTGCTAAAGGAACAATACTGGGAAGGTAACATTGACCAACTCGAAAAAATTACCGAAGAAATGGTTATTTTGTGTGATGGCCAGAGTTTGAGTATAAAAGAAGCAAAAAGGGTACTAGAGAATAGCATATGTAAAAAGTATTACCCTGAAGGCAAGTTAACCGTCAGTCTCGACAAAGACCTTGATTCGCTGACATCTGAAATAATTGCCGCAGTATTGGAAAAAGAAGGGATGAATCAATCACGTGCAGCAGAAATACTTGGAATTAGTAGAAGCACATTATGGCGCAAGCTTAAATCAAAATAAACAAGGAAAATTCGTCATGCTCTGAGAAATGACAATATTTCAAATATTACGTCCCTTCCCCCAAAACTACCGGATTTAGAAACTATCTGGAACTTGTGACCCTCAGATACTATATCAGAAACGACTACACCTGATAATATCTCTTTATGAGGAGTAATGCCTTTACAGCCGAGCTTCTCCATAATTCCCATTAGTGTATCTCCCCCGAAAACCACCAATGCATCAATTTCTACTGTTTCAAGAATCCTCTTAACCAAAAATCCAATATTGCGGGCAATCTGCATATTTAGAGACTCAATCGGCAGCCTTTTTTTAAGTGCATATTCCTTTGCTTCATCTTTTTCTAATTGGCCCGAAGCCACTGTTATTATATAATGTCCATCGGCAATAAGCCCATCGCATATCCTTCGGATCAGAGTATCTCCCTCTTCGCTAAACATATATTTACTGTCGAGCTTTTGTTCACTGGTAAGCTTATGGCCTTTGACCCCTTTTGATTGAGCAAATTCAATCTGATCTATCGAAACGCTGTTTAGACTGCCTGATATAATGAGAACCTTCTCAGCCCGTTTCTTAATATACTCTTTTTTTACGTTAAAATGGAAAAGTTCTGCAAGAACTTCGGCAAACCCTGCACATCCTGCCACCAAATCAAATTTATTTTCATCTTTAAGCATTTTTCCGATTTGGCCCATTTCTTCCACACTGCCTGCATCAAATAGAACAATCTCAGGCAACTCATAGTTTCCTTTGAATGCTTGCTCATAGTCAGAGCTCTTAACAAGACGTACATTGACGTTTGATTGCTGTTTTATTAGTTGAGAGATATTGCTTGTTGAAACCGGATTAAATGGATCTTTTGCGTGAGCTGTTTGTTCAAGCGGTATCCCGTCGATTATTTGGTTTCCATTACAGGTTATACGGTTTATTTGTGGATAAGCTGGTATGAAGCTCAACTGTTTCGCTTTGCTTGCATGCAGCAATGCGGTCAGTTCGGCACCGATATTTCCTCTAAGCATAGAATCCGTTTTTTTGTAAAAATTCCTTATACCGTTTTGAACGGCATCTTTAACAATATCGTATACTCTTCTGTATGAGTGTACCGCATTGATATGACGTGATTCTGTATCAACAATAAGCACTTCTATACTGCTGTCAAGCTCTTTAAAGTTAACATTCAATTCAGTCGTTACAAACGCGTGAACTCCTTTTTTAGAAAATTGTACCCCGGTATCAATTGCACCTGTAATGTCATCAGCGATTATCATAAGTTTAATCATTTATGCGATTCTCCTGAAATGCCTAATCCAAACTCGAATTACTTATCCGGATACACAATGATCTTGACCACATTTTCCGTTTTATTACTTAACATTTCAAGTCCGTCCTGGGTTTGTGACATTGGCAAGGCTTGTGTAACCAGTTTTGATATATCCATGCCATCATTAACCATGTCTACTGCCTGCTTGAAATCCTCTGTTGTATATGTCATTGCCCCGAATAGCTTCTGCTCCTTAAAGACCAGGTTGTAAGTGTATACAGGGATTTTTTCGGTAATCATAGCTACCAATACTATGGTTCCCGTGCGGCATGTGATTTGGGAAGCCTGGTCAATGATACCAGGTGCGCCTGCTGCAACAATAACAGCATCAACACCTCTCCCGCTGGTTTCCCTATTTATAATCTCGACGCAGTCTTCCTCTCTTACATTTATTGTTCTATAGGCGCCGAGTTCTTTTGCAAATTCAAGATTAAAAGGAATCGTATCCGTGCAATATATTTTTAAGAACCCCGATTGCAATGCCGACACCAGTGATAGAAGGCCTATAGTTCCTGATCCAAGTATTGCAAGAGTCTTCCCTTGCCTCTCTTTTATCATGTTCAACGCGTGATTAGCAACTGCAAGTGGCTCGATAAGAACTCCTGTTTCATATGAAATATGGTCAACAATCTTATACGTTTTGCTTTCGGGCGCACAAAAATATTCGACAAATGTTCCTGTCCATTTTTCCGTTCCCGGTACAATTTTGTTCAGACACAAATTCACTTTACCGGATTTGCAGTATTCGCATGCACCACAAGGTATATGGGGTTCAACGGTAACACGATCCCCTACCTTTAGTCCTTTAACATTTTTGCCTATCTTTACAACATCGCCTGTAACCTCATGTCCAAGAATAGCAGGTGGTTTGCGAAACGCATGTGTCCCCTTGTAAAGGTGCAAATCCGAACCGCAAATACCTGCCGCACGAACACGAATTAATACACTGTCATCCGAAACCTGTGGTTCCGGAATGTCAATAATTTCGACTCTATATGGAGCCGTTACAAAAGCTGATCGCATGGTTTTCCTCCTTATAGTCAATTAATGTTCTAATATGAAACACTATTAATTAAAATAGAGAATAATTTAATTTTAACAATTTGTATTATAATAATTATATTAATAGATGTTTCATTAGTCAACGTTATACCGGAATTGAATTTCTTATTTATTGCAATTTGATACACATTGTGGTATTATAAAATCAGTTCTTGCTTTATCTTGCACAAAAAAAGAGGATATAAGTATGAGACCAACAATCGCGATAACCATGGGGGACCCTGCCGGTATAGGACCTGAAATAGCAGTTAAAGCGCTAAACTATGAACATATCTTTCATAGATGTATACCAGTCGTTATAGGAGATATGGCTGCAATATCAGATGCGTTGACATTTACGGGTTCCCCATTAAAAATTAACCGTATAGCCGACGTTGATGAAACTTCCGGTTCTCCAGGCGTTATAGATTTAATAGATCTTGGACTTTTAGAAAAAGGCAGCTGGGAATACAAAAAGGTTAGCCCTGTATGTGGCAAGGCGGCATATGCCTACATTGAAAAGGCTATAAACCTCGCTCTCGACAAAAAAGTTCATGCCGTTGTAACAGGGCCAATTAATAAAGAATCACTTAACAAAGCAGGATACCATTATTCAGGGCATACAGAGATATTTGCAAAACTGACCGGAACATCAAAATACGCGATGCTTCTTTCAACAGAAAAGCTCAAAGTTATACATGTGACAACACATGTATCACTGCGAAAAGCATGTGATCTCATTACACGTGAACGTGTTCTTGATGTAATCCATTTAGCTGACAGCGCAATGAAAACGCTTGGTTATGCCAGACCCAAAATAGCTGTAGCCGGGCTTAACCCCCACAGCTCTGAAGGCGGTTTGTTTGGAAATGAAGAAGCACAAAGCATCATTCCTGCTGTATCGGAGGCAAAATCCGAAGGGATAGATGTGGAAGGTCCTGTACCGCCTGATACTGTTTTCGTTAAAGCACTTGCCGGTCAATACGATATCGTAGTGGCAATGTACCACGACCAGGGCCATATTCCAATTAAACTATTAGGCTTTAACCTTGATTCTGGAACAGGCACTTTCACCTCATTAAACGGTGTGAATTGCACTGTAGGATTGCCTATTATCAGGACTTCCGTTGATCACGGAACAGCCTTTGAAATCGCCGGCGAGGGAAAGGCGAACGAAACCAGCCTTATCGATGCTATTGACATGGCGGTTCGGATGGTAAAAACTAAGTGAACTCAAAGAATCATCATTATTTTAATCGAAAAGGAGGCATTCAATATGAAAGGTACAATGAAAGGTCTAATAAAAAGCAAGCCGGAGCCTGGCGCCGAATATCGTGAAGATTTGCCAATTCCTCAAATAGGCCCAGATGATGTGCTTGTGAAAGTAAAGAGGACTGCAATATGCGGTACAGATATACATATTTACGACTGGACTGAATATGCTAAGCAACGACTTAAACCACCAATGGTTTTCGGGCATGAATTCTCAGGTGAAATTGTGGAAGTTGGCTCACATGTCCAGAATTTCAAAGCAGGCGACAGAGTGGCAGGGGAAACACATATACCATGCAACAATTGCATCCAATGCCGTACCGGAAATCAGCACATTTGCGAAAGTATGAAAATCCTGGGAGTGCACACTCCCGGCTCCTTCGCAGAATATATTTCCGTCCCTGTGGATTGCGTATGGAAAATTGATGATGATATAGACGATAATATCGGCGCCATGCTTGAGCCTATGGGCGTTGCCGTACACGGAATACTTTCAGGAGAAATAGGCGGAAAGAGCTGCGTTATATACGGTTGTGGCCCCATTGGATTGATGGGTGTCGGAGCGGCGTCCGCTTGTGGCGCTTCACCAATTTTTGCAATTGATATTTTCGACGACAAGCTGGATATTGCTAAAAAAATGGGCGCCACAACAGTTATTAATGCAAAAAAAGAAGATGTCCACCAAATAATCATGAAAGCGACACATGGCCGTGGGGTGGATGTGGTGGTCGATTTCACAGGAGTGGCAAGTGCAATTCAGGAGGGCTTTAAATTGCTGAAAAAGGGGGGGCGTTTCACTTTTGTCGGTCTTCCAAGCGGAAGTGTACCCCTTGATCTGAGTGAAGCAATAATATACAAAGAAGCTAAGGTTAACGGTATAACAGGCCGTTTAATGTACGAAACTTGGTATCAATGTACAGAAATGCTTAAATCCAAAAGAATTGATATCACGCCTGTAATCGGAGGTATATATCCCCTTTCGGAATTTAATCGTGCATTTGAAGACCTGAAAAACGGATGTCCAGGCAAAATGATTTTTATCCCGTAAAAAAGGGGCGAAATATTCGCCCCTTTCCTTCTATACTTTATCCTTTTATGGCACCTGCGGTCATTCCCTCGATAATCTTATCATGCAAAATGGTATAAACAATTATTGTGGGAATTATGGTGATAATTACCGCTGCAATAAGTCCGACATAATCAGTTGAATAGAGATCATTAAACATTGTCAATCCAACCGGAAGCGGCATCATATCCGAATCCGACAGGAATATCTGTGGAAAGAGCAAATCGTTCCAAACCGTTATAAAATTAATAACCGTAACCGTAGCTATGGATGCGTTACATACCGGAACAATAACTTTAAAAAATACTCCGTAAACACTGCATCCGTCAATTATCGCCGCTTCTTCCAGCTCACTCGGTATCGAGGTCATAAATCCAGATATGATAAAAACTGACATGGGCAACGCAAAACAAATATGCGCAATTATAACGGACGGATACTCATTTATGATGCCCAGTTTGTAAAACAATGAAAACAGCGGAACTATTGCGGCATAGGCCGGTATACTCATGCCGACCACTATCAATGCCCTGACTTTGCTTGCCAATTTCCATTTCATTCGCACAAGGCTATACGAGCACATAGTACTCAAAAGAATAGAAATTATTACTGACACTGTTGATATATAGATTGAATTTAAAAAATTAACGCCAACATTGCCGACAACAATAGCCCTTTTATAGTTTTCAAACTTTACTTCAATTGGTAACCCCCATGGATTGATAAATATCTCCGAGTTATCCTTCAAAGAATTAATCAGGAGCCATATAATCGGATATATACACATTGCCGAAAATATTACCATTATGACAAATAGTATTGCTCTTCCTAAGGACATTTTCCTTTTCATTTTTTCCACCTTACAATATAGCTGTAATAAAAAATCTTAGAATTCTATCCTCTCCGTCCTGATAACTCTATTCACGAGCCAAATAGTCAGTATACATAGCAACAGCATGACAGTGCCGATTGCGCTTGCATAGCCAAACTTAATATTTCTGAAGCCCTGGAAGTACATATAGGTTGCAAGCACCTCACTAGCATGACTCGGCCCGCCCTTTGTCATAGCATAAATCAAATCGTAATACTTTAATGATCCGGTTATGACAATAACCGCATCAATGCTGAAAATATTCTTTATCAAAGGAAAAGTAATCTTTGTAAATTTTTGCCACTGAGATACCCCGTCAATTGAGGCTGCTTCAAATAATTCAACGGGTATCGACTTCATGGCTGCAAGCTGGATGACCATATGGTAACCAACGAACCGCCACATGACAACAAATGTGAGCGCCAGCATTACGGTATCGGTTTCATTGAGCCACGAACGCTTAAGCTGGCTGAGGTTGATTAATTCCAAAAATTTATTTACAAGTCCAAACTCTGAATTGTATATAAAAATGAACATTATTCCAACCGCTGCACCGCATATTACTACTGGTAGGAAAAATATAGTTTTAAAAAACTCCGAACCTCTTATTTTAATAAACAAAGCGTTTGCAAAAACCAACCCCAGACCCAAATGTGCGATGAGCGATCCTGCAACCAATATCAAGTTATTTCTTAATGACATTAGAAAAAATCCGTCCCGAAATAAGTTGATATAATTGTCCAACCCAATAAACTCAAACTTGCTCATCAAATCAGTTTTGAACAGGCTCAAAACAATATTGTACACTATAGGAAACAGGACGAATACCGTATAGAGTGCAAAGGTCGGTAGAACAAATACTGCAATATACTTTTTGTTCCCCAGGACTTTATTCATGATTTACCTCCGGCTGCAATGCTTTCGTTAATTGAAGGAATCGGAGAATTCCGATTCCTTCAACATAACAACATGTGCTTATCTTTCTCTGTTGGCTTTTGCGTATTCCGCAAGAGCTTTCATTTGCTCCTCAACATCTTTATTAGACGCGATTGCGATTGCTGCGTTATTGAACTCAGTACCTTCACCGGCGCCAAATACACGGTCATACCATGGCGTCAGTGTAGTCACATCATTCAGAATATATTGAATCTCCAGTTGCACCGGATTAAGTTTGCTTTCATCGAGCTTAACATTTGTTGCAAGATTATATTTGTACTCATAAGCGAACCCTGCCTGTACATCCGGGTCAGACATTCTTTTCACAAGAGCAATTGCCCCATCTATGCACTTTGCCGTGGAGCTTATTGAGAAGCAGGTCCCAACCGAACCTAAAATTGTTCCCTTGTTTTCAGGATTAATAGGTGTGAGCTTAAATACGCCCAAGTTCTTTGAAACAGGCGCAGCAGGATCGGTGAGATTTACGGTATCCCAAGACCCCATGAAATACATTGCTGCTTTTTCATTCTTAAACAAATCACGGCCCTCATCCTGGGTCATACCCAGAAAACCTTCCTGGAAGTAGCCTTTATTAACAAGGCTTTGGAACTCCTTGCCGGCCTGGATGAACCTTTCGTCGTCCCAGGTCGTTTCTCCGCTAACAAGTTTATTAAACAGGTCCGCGCCGCCTATCCCGTTGGCCATCTCCTGCAGGAACTGGCTTGCTATCCATGATTTCTGAGAAGGCATTGATATAGGAATTATGCCTTTGCTCTTCAAAGTTTCGCATATGTGCAGGAATTCATCCCATGTTTCAGGTTCTTTAAGCCCATTTTCCTCAAACAATCTAGTGTTGTAATAAACCACTCCACACTGAAGGAAGTTTGGAACACCATAAATTTTCCCGTCGTCGAAAGTTAGCGGTCCAAAAACGCCTTCAAGGAATCTCCCTTTCCATTCGGGATCCTTCTCAAGCGCATCTCCTATTGGATAAACCTTTCCGGCTTCTACAAAAGGCTTCAGGAATCCAGCTTCCCATGTGTAGAATATATCTGGTTGTGCATTGGAAGCCATCAGGGTCGCAATTTTTGATTTGTATTGCTCTGTTTCATAAGTCACATGCTCGATCGTCGTGTTAAACTCATTGTTTTCATTGAATTCCGGAATGATTTTCGCGAGCATCTTGTTTGTCGCGTCATTCGAAGCACCGGACACCATCATTAACGTCATTTCAGTCTTGGGATACTCTTTGGCTTTTGTCTCTTCAGTCGATGCAGACTCTTCGGTTGTTCCAGGCTGGGTTGTCGAAGTATCAGCAGGTTCCTGCGCTTTACCGCAGCCTGCCAGCATTGAGGCGACCAGTATTGCGCACATTAATAGGGCGACTAGTTTTTTCAAATCGTTCTCCTCCTTATTTATAAATTAATCTTCTCGAAAACTCGAATGGCTTTCGAGGTCTCTATTTCAGGAGCAAGCTAATTTACTCACCCCTAAAATCCACCAATATTTCCCTTAAAATTTTCCAATAAAATTATCCTAGATTT
>JBLNDI010000001.1:0-4129 GCA_050261495.1 Bacillota bacterium | reverse complement strand
ATCCTCCGCATCATTTTCACCCCATATTTTTGATATGAGGTTTATTATACACTACATCAAAACATTAAATTGAGACAAAATCACTGACGGCTTATTATGACAATATCAAAAACGGATCACAGTTGACACTATCAACGGCAAATAATTTGTTTACTTTCAAGAAATAATATGTTAAAATGTTTCAATGCAACGGGTAGATATTTGCATTCAACCATAAGCCCGGTTGCCGGAGAACTCCGACCGGCTACTTGGCTCATGGCGTTAATTAAAAAAAGGAGGATTATTGATTATTATGGACAAGCAATTGAAGACTCAGATTATTGAAAAGTACAGGCTGCACGAAACCGATACGGGTTCCCCGGAGGTTCAGATTGCCATCCTTACTGAGAGGATCAACCATTTGAACGAGCACCTTAAAGAGCACAAGAAGGATCACCACTCAAGGAGAGGGCTCCTGAAGATGGTTGGACAAAGGAGAGGACTGTTGAATTATTTGCAGGAGAAAGATATTGAAAGATACCGTGCAATAGTTGAAAAACTGAACCTGAGGAAATAACAAAAAGCGGGGTTTACCCGCTTATTATTTTTGCAAGGAAGTAATGAAATACTTATTAGATAAAGGATAAAGGTAAAAATATAAATAAAAATAAATATTGTAGGCGAAACAACCCGGCAGAGACAGAGAACAGAGACCAGAGCCCGCAAGCGGGACAAAATTGAAGCCCGGAATGCGGTTCCTGGTGTCCGTTTTCTGTAACCTGCCTTGTTTCCGTCCTGCAAAAAATAAGGAGGCATTTTATGTCGAGGAAATTTTCCATGGAACTGGCCGGCAGGAACCTGACCATCGAGACCGGCAGATTAGCGCAGTTTGCCAATGGAGCGGCTCTTGTGAGGTACGGGGATACGGTTATACTATCTACCGCCACGGCATCTCCCGAGCCCCGCGAGGGTATTGATTTCTTTCCTCTCAGCGTGGACTACGAAGAAAGGCTTTACGCGGTAGGAAAGATCCCGGGGGGATTCATAAAAAGGGAAGGAAAACCTTCCGAAAAGGCTATATTGACATCAAGGGTGATAGACAGGCCCATACGTCCTTTGTTCCCAAAGGACCTGAGAAATGATGTGGTCGTCGTGAATACGGTGTTATCCGTCGACCAGGATAACTCGCCGGAAATCGCGGCAATGATCGGAACATCGGTTGCCCTGTGCATTTCGGACATTCCGTTTAACGGGCCGATCGGCGGCGTAGTGCTTGGGCTTGTCGACGGTGAGGTTATAATAAACCCGGACACCAAGCAGAGAGAAAAAAGCGAAATGTATGTAACATTGGCCGGAACCGAAGAGAAGATAACAATGATTGAAGCCGGCGCCAAGGAAGTGCCGGAAGATGTAATGCTGGACGCAATAATCAAGGGACATGATGAGATCAGGAAAATTGTCGCCTTTATCAAGGATATTGCGGCGGAAATCGGCAAACCAAAATTTGAATATAAATCCGCAGAGGTTCCGCAAGAAATATACGACGCGGTAAGCGAGCTTGCGCATGATGCATTGAGCGAGGCGGTGCTCACCGATGACAAAACGGTGAGAGATCAAAGGGTTGCCGCACTAACCGAAGAGATTCAGCAAAAACTTGCGGAAACTTTTCCCGAGAGCAGTTCCCTTATTGCCGAAGCGATGTACAAGCTGGAAAAGAAAATTGTCCGCAGGTATATACTTGAAGAGGGCAAAAGAGTTGACGGCAGAAGGCTGGATGAAATCAGGCCGATGTCTGCGGAAGTAGGTGTTCTTCCAAGGGCCCACGGTTCAGGACTTTTCCAGAGGGGACAGACCCAGGTGCTTACAGCGGTTACGCTGGGCGGCATAAGCGAAGTGCAGATGTTGGATGGCGTAGACCTGGAAGAAGAAAAAAGGTATATGCATCATTATAATTTCCCCGGTTTCAGTGTAGGGGAAGCCAAGACATCAAGAGGACCCGGCAGAAGGGAAATCGGTCACGGAGCTCTTGCCGAGAGGGCGTTGGAACCGGTTATTCCGAATGAGGAGGAATTCCCGTATGCAATCAGGCTGGTTTCGGAGGTCCTGATGTCAAACGGTTCGACATCACAGGGAAGCGTCTGCGGAAGCACATTGGCGCTCATGGACGCCGGTGTGCCGATCAAGGCGCCGGTGGCTGGCATATCCGCAGGCCTGGTTATTGACGAGGAGAATCCCGACAGGTTTGTTACCTTTATGGATATACAGGGTATTGAAGATTTCTTCGGCGACATGGATTTCAAGGTTGCAGGCACGAAAAAAGGAATAACCGCCATCCAGATGGATATCAAGGTAGACGGCCTGACTTACGAGATCATAAAGCAAGCGTTTGAGCTCACGAGGAAAGGACGCATCCAGATTCTTGACGAAGTGATAGCTCCCGTCATTGAAAAGCCGAGAGAATCACTGTCGCCATATGCGCCCAAAATGTTTACAATGACCATTGACCCCGATAAGATCAGGGATGTAATAGGACCGGGCGGAAGGATTATCAACAGGATTATCGATGAAACAGGAGTAAAAATAGATATAAAGGACGACGGAAAAGTATTTGTCGCCACTCCTGATGAAGCTGCGGGCAAAAGAGCATTGGCTATAATCGAAGCTATTGCGAAGGAAGTCCAGCCCGGGCAGGTATTCTTAGGCAAAGTTACAAGGCTGATGTCATTTGGAGCATTTGTCGAGTTCGCTCCGGGCAAAGAAGGCCTTGTGCATATATCAAAGCTGGATAACAAGAGGGTTTCAAAGGTTGAAGACGTCTGCAAGGTCGGCGACGAAATGCTCGTTAAGGTTATTGAAGTCGATAAGCAGGGACGTATCAACCTGTCCAGGAAGGATGCATTGCCTGCGAATACAGCTAAAAAATAATAATGGCCATAAAACACGGCTGGTTTAAGAATTCTTTCCGGTATCGATACATGCCGCGTGGCTTGTTATGTCTTCATGGTATGGCATGGCATTGCAGCGGCATGACGGCTAATACCGTGATTTTTTAGCCGTGGCTGCAATTTAGCTAATATCGGAGGTTTTATGTATAATAAGTTTACACTTGGGAATGGCATCAGGATAGTCTGTGAAAGAATACCCCATGTCAGGTCGGTATCGCTTGGTGTTTGGGTAAAAGCGGGAGTGAGGTGTGAAAGCAGGCAGAATAACGGGATATCGCATTTCATTGAGCATATGCTTTTCAAGGGGACAAAAAACAGGAGCGCGGCGGAAATAGCAGGCAGCATCGACAATATCGGCGGCCAGTTGAACGCGTTTACCGGGAAAGAATGCACCTGCTACCATGCAAGGGTTCTTGATGAGCATATTGAAATTGCAATCGACGTTTTGAGCGATATGCTGCACAACTCGCTTTTTGCCGAAAAAGACATATCCCTCGAAAAAAAGGTCATCATTGAGGAAATATCCATGTACGAGGATAATCCCGAGGAACTGGTGCATGACATCCTGACCGAAAGCGTTTGGGCCGGTTGCTCCATTGGATATCCCATACTTGGAACCAGAAAATCAATCAGGAAAATTAACAAGGATAAGGTTCTCAATTATTTCCATGAAAAATATGTGCCCTGCAACACGGTTATTTCGGTTGCCGGCAATTTTGATGAAATCAAGCTGAAGGAATTGCTGGAGAAGTATTTTGGTCAAAAACCGCAAGGCCAGGATACGGAACAGGAACCGGACAGCATGCCGGAGCCGGAGCAGGTTGATTTCAAACCGGTAACCAGCGTAAAGGAGAAGGAAACGGAACAGGTGCATTTATGCATTGGTTTTGAGGGGGTTAAAAACGGCGATGACGACATATATACATTGCTGGCGATAAACAATATACTCGGCGGCAGCATGAGTTCGCGCCTGTTCCAGAAAATCAGGGAAAAGAAAGGCCTTGTATACTCCATATATTCCTATCCTACGGCATATAACGATGCAGGCCTTTTTACAATCTACGCCGGAATGAAACCGGAGAATTTAGGGATTGTTTTAAAACTAATACAGGACGAGATACGGCTGCTAAACAAGCGGGGAATAACTTCGCAGGAACTTGAAAAATCAAAGGAGCAGCTTAAAGGAAGCTATGTCCTGGGGCTCG